>JAGQRJ010000622.1 GCA_020425635.1 Planctomycetota bacterium
GGTCCTCGACCGGCGCCTCCCGCGGGCGCTGCGCGAGCTGCTCCTCGACCCGCAGGCGGAGCTCGACGCGACCTCGGTCACCCAGCCCGTGCTCGTCGCGTTCTCGCTCGCGCTGACCGCTCAGTGGCGCGCCTGGGGCGTCGCGCCCGACTGGGTGGCGGGGCACAGCCTCGGCGAGTTCAGCGCCGCGCAGGCCGCGGGCTGCTGCGCCCTCGACGCCCTGCTCGAGCTCGTGGCCGAGCGCGGTCGCCTCATGCAGGACCTCCCCGCCGGCGCCATGGCGGCCGTGTTCGCCCCCCCCGCCCGGGTCGCCGCCCTGCTCGCGGACCTCGGCGGAGCGGCCTGGGTCGCCGCCGACAACGGCCCCGACGACGCGGTGATCGCTGGCCCGCCGGCCGCCGTCGCGCGCGCGCTACGCCTGGCGGTCGTGGAGGGCCTCGAGGTCCGTCCCCTGCCGGTCGCCTTCGCCGCGCACGGCCCCGCGGTCGCGACCTCCCTCGACGGCCTCGCCGCCGCCTCCGCGCGCGTGGCCTGGCGCGCTCCGCGCTGCGGCTGGGTCTCGACGCGCACCGGCGCGAGTCAGGTCGCGCCGCCCGACGCCGCCCACTGGCGCGGCCACACGCGCGACCCCGTGCGCTTCGGCGCGGCCCTTACCGCGCTCCGGGCCCAGCGGGTCGAGTTCATGCTCGAGCTTGGCCCTGGCGCCAGCCTCGCCCGCCTCGCGGGGCGCGCCTTGCCCGAGGTCGGGGTCGCGTCGAGCGTGGCGGGCGACGACGACCCCGCGGAGCACGTGCTCGGTGTGGCCACGCGGCTGTGGGACCTCGGGGTCCCGATCGCGTGGGAGCAGCTCCACGCGGACGTGTCCCTCTAGCGTCGGTGTCGGCTCGGAGGCTCCGCGCCAACTGAGGGTCGCGGTGCAGGCTCGGAGGCTCCGCGCCAACTGAGGGTCGCGGTGCAGGCTCGGAGGCTCCGCGCCAGCTGAGGGTCGCGGTGCAGGCAACGGCGGAGTGGGAGGCCGGGGTCTGCAGCTCGGCGGCTGGAGGTGCCCCTCCATGAGGGCTACCGCTGCTGAATCGTCAGGGGGTGGCACCTCCAGATGCCTCGCCTGCAGACCCCGTCCCCCCACTCCGCCTGGGGGGCGGCCGCTCCAGGTCAGGGGAGGGGCGCAATCGAGGGCGCTGGAGCACGTCGGCCCTGCGAATCACGCGCGCCCCGTACTCACGCGTGTCGACCGCAGGACCGACGCGCTCCCCACCGTCCGGCGTGCTGTCGCGCTGCCAGGCGACTCGTGCCGCGAAGGCAGAACGCCACTGGCTGGCGACGGCGTCGGTGTCGGTGTCGGTGTCGGTGTCGGTGTCGGCGTCGGCTTCGGCGTTGTCCGAAATGCCCCGTAGGGGCCGAGCTTGTCTCGGCCCGGACGTTCGCGCCACGCGTCGCCCTGCCTCCCGACGCGCCGAAACGGGGGGCGCCCCAGGCAGGCCAGGCGACGCGGGTGTCTCGGGGTCCGGGCCGAGGCAAGCTCGGCCCCTACGGGGGGTGTCGAACGCCTCGCTCTCGGCGACCTCCGGCCCTACTCGAGCAGCGCCTCGTCGAGGGCGCGCTCGATCTCGCGGGCGCGGCGGCTGCCGGGGGTGCGGCGCCACAGCTCGCGGGTCGGGGCGTCGAGCTCGAGCAGCATGCGCTGCTCGAGCTTCTCGGCCTCGGCCCAGCGCTGGCGCGCGCTGCGCGGGGTGCGCAGGCGAATGAAGGTCAGCGCCAGGCCACGCAGGGCGTCGAGGCGCAGCTCGGCGATCTTCGCGCGCTCGGCCGCGCGCAGCGCCTCCTCGAACGCGCTCACGGCGCGGCCGGGTTGCTGCTCGAGCAAGCGGACCTCGCCCTCGACCAGGCTCCGCCGCGCGACGAAGTCGGCGCCGCGACCCACGACCCCGCCGGCCCGCGCGAGCAGGGTGGCGGCCTGCTCGGCCTCGCCGGCGCGGCAGGCGACCTCGGCGCGCTCGAGGAGCAGGTCGCTCAGCGAGCGCTCGTTGCTGATCATGCGAAAGACGCCGGCGGCGCGCTGCAGCTGCCGGTCGGCGTCGAGCAGCTCGCCGCGCTCGGCGTGGAGGCGCCCCAGCAGGCGGTGGCAGTGGCCAGTGAGCCAGGTGATCCCCAGCTCGCGGGCCACGGCCAGGGCCCTCTGCGCGCGCGCCGCGGCGGTCTCCCAGTCCCCCAGGTAGAGCAGGAGCAGCGAGAGGTTCATGAGCGCCACGGCGCCGCCCTGGCGGTCTTGGGTGCCCTCGTGGATCGCGAGGGCGCGCTCGAGGTAGCCCACCGCAGGCCCGAGGTCCCCCGCCTGACGGTGGAGCACGCCCATGTTGTTGCAGGTCAGCGCGATCCGCTGGGCGTCGCCGCGCCGCTCGTAGGAGCGCAAGCAGGCGCGGTAGAACTCGAGCGCTCGCCCCGTCTCGGCGCGCAGGTCGAAGTACGTGCTCACGGCGGAGAAGGTCAGCACCAGCCCGAAGGCGTCGCCGGCCTCGCGGCGCAGGGGGCGGGTCGCGTCGAAGCTGGCGAGCTCGGCGTTGAACGCGTCGCGGTCGGCGGCGTCGAGGCCGATCGCGTCGAGGGCGGCCCGCCAGTCGGGCTGTCCCTGCCGCGCGAGCTCGAGGCAGGTCCCGAGCAGCTCGGCCGCGCGGCGGTCGCGCCCGCGGTAGTACTCCGCGGTGCAGAGGATCTCGACCGCCCACAGCGCGTCGCTCGGACGCCCCAGGTCGCGGTAGATCTGCTCGGCCTCGCCGGCCAGGCTGATCACGCGCAGGTAGTCGCCATGCCAGAGCATGATCCGGCTCATGACCTCGAGCACGCGCGCGCGCTCGGCCTGGTGACCAGGGTCGGTCGAGGCGCCTTCGGCGGCCGAGAGCGCGTCGCGCAGCCAACGGCGGGCCTCGGCCGCGTTGCCCTGGCGCAGCGCGAGGTCGCCCAGGCGTCGCCGGACCCACACTCCGGCGCGGGGTTCGAGCACCTCGGGCCCCAACGCGAGCAACTCTTCGAGCACCTGGCGCGCGTTCTTGTAACGCCCCGCCGTCGAGAGGGCCTCGCTCAGCCGGGTGAGGATCTCCGCCTCCTCACGGCAGCGCGCCTCCTCCTCGACCACGTCCTCCCAGCGCACGAGCTCGAGCGCGCGGTCGAGCAGCTCGACCGCGCGGTTGGCGTCACCGGCCACCGCGGCGCGGACCCCCGCCGCCTTGGCGTAGCGCAAGGCGCGCTTGAGGTCGCCCGCGCGGTAGGCGTGACGCGCGAGCGGCTCGAGGGCTGCGCCCGGGATCTCGCCGGGGTGCCGCGCCTCGTAGGCGTGCAGCGCTCGCGCGTGGGCCCCCACGAGCGCCGCGGGCTTGATCGTCGCGAGCACGGCGCGCTGCACCGCGCCGTGGGAGATCGCGTAGCGCGGGCGGCTGTCGTGCGGATCTTCGCTGCGCTCGACGAGCTGGCGCCGGAGCAAGGTGTCGAGGGCGTCGAGGGTGCGCTCGACCGGGAGCTCGGCGATCTCGGCGAGCAGGTCGAGGCCCTCGGGCGCGTCGACGACGCCCAGCGCGACCAGGGTCCGCCGGGTGTCGTGGTCGAGGCGCGCGAGGCGCTTCCCGACCAGGTCGGTCAGCGAGCGCGTGGGCTCGATCTGCGCGAGCTGCTCGGGGGTCACCCGCGAGCGGCGCAGCTGCAGGACCTTGTCTTCGAGCAGGCTCCCCACGAGCTCCTCGAGGAAGTAGGGGTTCCCGCCGGTCGCCGTGAACAGCTTGTCGGCCAGGGGCTCGGGGAGCTCGGGGACGGCGAGCATGGAGGCGACCATGTTCGCGGCGTTGGCCCGGTCGAGGGGCGCGAGCTTCAGCCGGTCGAGGCAGCCCGCGGTGATCACCTCGACCAGCGCCGCGTCGGCGGGGTAGGCCAGCTCGGGCTCGCGGTCCACGAGCAGGATCCAGGGCAAGGGCCCCATGCCCCGCCGGTCGAGGTAGGAGCGCATGACCGCGGCCAGGAGCGCGAGGGTGGGCTCGTCGGCGAAGCGCACGTCCTCGATCACGAGGACGTAGGGCTCCTTGTCAGCGAGGCGCAGGAGCAGCTCCGCGACGCGGTCGAGCACGCGGCGCTGCTCGTCGGGGGGCGCGTGCTCGCCGGAGATGTCCGCGTCGGGGACGAGGATCCCGCTGCCGAAGGCGTCGAGCTCCTGCTGGCGCTGGTCGGCGAGCGCGCGCCCCCCAGGCAGGGTCAGCGCGAGGCGCATGATCCGCGCGAAGGGCGGCTCGTCGCCGGGCACGCAGCGCGCCGAGAGGAAGGGGATCCCGACCAGCTGGGCGCGCACCTTGAGCTCGTCGAGCACGCGGCTCTTGCCCACCCCCTCGTCGCCGTGGAGGAACACGATCGGCGGCGAGCTCGCCCCCCGAGGGAGGAAGTGCTCGAGGCGCGCGATCTCGGCCTCGCGCCCCACGAAGCGCGGCGTCAGGGCGACGCCGCCCTCGGCGCTCGCGCGCGCGACCTCGGGCTTGCCGAGCCGGCGGTCGAGGTCCTCCAGCGCGGCGGGGGCGGTGGGGTAGCGGTCCTGGGGGTCCTTCTCGATCAAGCGCAGCACGAAGGTCGCCCAGGCCTCGGGCAGGTCCGGGCGCAGCCCGGTCGGCGGCTCGGGGATCCGCTCGAGGTGCTTGCGAATGATCGAGAGCGCCGAGCCCCCGTCGTAGGGGAGCTTGCGCGTGATCACGTAGTAGAGCGTGATCCCGAGCGAGTAGAGGTCGGCCCGCCGGTCGGCGGGCAGCGACTTCGCGACCTCGGGCGACACGTAGTGCACCGTGCCCTTGATCTTCTCGCCGCGCTGAGTCGTGGCCGTGCCGGTCAGCCCGAAGTCCATGAGCTTCACGCGATACGCCGCGCGCCCCCCAGGGCGCTCGGGGTCTTCGCGCTTGACGTTGAGGTTCTCGGGCTTGACGTCGTAGTGGACCAGGCCGCGGTCGTGCACGAAGGCCAAGGCGCTGAGGATCTGGGCCACGACGTCGTAGAGGTCGTCGAAGTCCATGCGCTGGGTCGCGCGGTAGAGGTCTTCGCCGTCGAGGACCTCGCAGGTGTAGTAGCTGCGCCCGCTGCGCTCGCGCCCAAAGTCGTAGACCCGGACGAGGTTCGGGTGATCCAGGCGCGAGAGCAGGCGGAACTCGTGCATGAAGTAGTCGCGGTTGAGCTGCTCGTCCTTGAGCCGCTTGAGCGCGACCTGGCGGCCCTCGAGCTCGTCCTCGACGAGGAAGACCTCGGCCATGCCGCCTTCGCCCAGCTTGCGCTGCACGCCGTATCGATCGCCGATCCGCTCGCTGCTCACCCGGTCCCCGATCACTTCATTCTAGGCTTTCGGGCCGGCCAGCGGTCACGCCGGCGCGGGGACCCACTCCGACGCCTTGTGCTCCGCGTCCGTGCGCACTAGCCTGAGCACGCCCAGGAGGCGGTGCGGTGCCCACATACTTCGTCGGCGAAGCTCAACATCGGGTGGATCACCCCCCGCTGTTCGCGGCCCGAGAAGGGAAGCGCCTGCTCACCTTCTCGGCGTCGTTCGTCGAGGAGCTGCTGACGACCGCCGAGGACCGCGTCCCCGTGCACCTCGACGAGATCGCGAGCAAGCTCTCGAGGGACAGCGCCCCGGCCTACCAACTCCCGGGCTTCCTCCTCCCGCCCAAGATCGTGCTCTACAACCCCGATAACCTGCGCGGGGTCGCGGCCCTGCCCTACGTGGTGGCGCTGGTCAACACGACCTTCTTCGGGATCCCCGCTCACTACCTCAAGCACACCTGCTTCGCCGAGCTCGAGCACGAGCCCCCGCCGACCCCCTCCGCGCCCCGCCCAGCCGCGCCGCCGAGCGGGCCGCCGCCGGGTCGGACCCCCGCCCGGGGAATCCCCCGAGGTGCGCGTCGCCCGGGCCGCAGGGGCCCGCCACGTCGCGGACCGCCTGCCCGCCGGCGGGGCCCTCCCCGGCGCTGAGCGAAATCCCCCCCATCCGCCCGCGAACGCGCTCCGATATGATCGAATCTATTGGACTTGGAGCGCACCTCGGACCCCTCCGGGGTGGGTGGACGGTGTATGGCCCCAACCTTCGACGAGGCGTTCTGCCGCTACGCGCTGGCGCGCGGATTCGTGAGCGAAGAATCGCTCCGCGAATGCCGTGAGCTGCAAAAGCGCGAGCGGAAGAAGGGGCGCAAGTCGTACATCGGGCAGCTGCTGATCCAGCAGCGACACCTCACCTGCGAAGACTTCCTCGAGATCGAGCACAAGCTCGAGCAGAAGATCTACGAGTGCTCCCATTGCAAGAAGCGGCACTCGCGCAAGGAGCTGGGCAAGAACGGCAGCTTCCGCTGCAAGGGCTGCAAGAAGCGGGTCGCGGTCGACGGCGCGGACGGCTTCACCATGGCCGAGATCATCGCCAGCCGCGATCCGCGCGACCTGAGCATTTCCCTCGTGGCCAAGCCGCGGGGGAGCAGCCGGCAGGCCCCCCCCGACCCGGGCCGGGCGCGCTCCTCGACCCGCACCCGGGCGAGCCAGTCCGAGCCCAAGCGTCGCACGCGGCGCATGATCCGCACGGCCCTCGACTTCCAGGTCCACGAGCTCGAGGGCCTGCAGCGCTATGAGATCCTGGAGGAGCTCGGGCGCGGCGGCATGGGCGTGGTGTTCAAGGCGCGCCAAGTCGAGATCGACCGCGTGTGCGCGCTGAAGGTGATCAAGGCCGGCGCCCTGGTGCCCGAGGTCCAGATCAACCGCTTCGTCCAGGAGGGCCGCAGCGCCGCGCGCCTGAACCACCCGAACATCGTCTCGGTCTACGACTGCGGCCGCTACCGCGACATGTTCTACATGGCCATGGAGTTCATCCCGGGCAAGCCGCTCTCCAAGCTCCTGCAGGAGGAGGGCAAGCTCTCGATCGAGCGCGCGCTGGAGATCATGCGCGACGTGCTCGTCGCGATCCATTACGCCCACCAGAACAGCGTGGTCCACCGCGACCTCAAGCCAGCGAACATTCTGATCGAGGCCGAGCGCGGCCGGGCGCGCCTGATCGACTTCGGCCTCGCCAAGGACGAGGAGCAGTCCCTCGACCTGACCCGCGAGGGGCAGATCCTCGGCTCGCCCTTCTACCTCAGCCCCGAACAGACCCGCGGTAAGAGCAAGGACGTCGACGGGCGCGCCGACGTGTTCGCGCTCGGGGTCGTGCTCTACGAGCTGCTCACGGGCCAGCGCCCCTTCACCGGCCGCTCCGCCGCCGACGTCTACGCCAAGATCCTCCACAGCCGCCCGACCCCGCCCTCGGTCCTCGTGCCCGAGATCGACGAAGAGCTGCAAGAGATCGTCAACCGCGCCATGGAGAAGGAGCCTCGCCACCGCTTCCAGAGCGCAGAGGCCTTCGCGGACGCGATCGAGGACTACCGAGCCCGGCGCGCGGAGGGCTTGCTCGCCGACCCTCAGCCCCGACGCCGCAAGGGCGCGACGCGGGGCTCGGTGCGCGCCGCGCGCGCGACCTCGACCCGCGTGCGCTCCGTCCCCGAGCGCCGCGCCGCCCCGCGCCCCACCCAGGTCCAAGGCCCACGCCGCGGCCTGGTGCTCGGGTTCCTCGGCGGCGCCGCGCTCGTGCTCGCGGGGCTCGGCTACATCGCCACCCACAGCGGATCGCCGCCGCCGGTCCAGGTCGATCCGCCAGAGGACGTCCCGCCAACCCCCAGCGACCCCAACGACCTCGGCGACCTCGGCGACCCCCACGACCTCGGCGACCCCAACGACCCCAGCGATCCGCCGCAGCAGGTCGACCCTCCCGACCCTCCCCCGCCCGACGGCCCCGAAGACCGGCCCGACCCGGTGGCCAAGATCGACGCCATGCTCGCGGCGGAGCCGGGGGAGATCCTGGTCGCGATCTCAGAGCTGCGCGAGATCGCGGGAGACGGCGGCCCGACCGGAGCCCGCGCCGCGGCGCGCCTGCGCGAGCTGCTCGAGCTCGTCGCACAGCGAGCGCAGAAGGCGGCCGAGGCAGCCCGCGAAAAGGCCAAGGCGGGGGACCTGCGCGGCGCCATGGAGGCGATCGCCGCGGCGCGCTCGGAGCTGGGCTCGGCCCTCGAAGACGACCCCCTGACCAAGCTCGAGCGCGACCTGGAGCGCGAGGCCCTCGCCAAGGCCCAGGCCATGATCGAGGCCGCCGAACGCGCGAGCGGCAGCGAGGCATTGAGCCGGGCGTCCGCCGAGCTCTCAGCCCTCGAGCCTTCGCCCTTCCCCGCGGCAGACGCCGCGATCGGCCACGCGCTCTCGCGGGTTCACCGTCGACTGATCGACGCCCCCATGGTCGAGTTCCCCGCCGGACAGTTCGCCATGGGGATCAACAGCAGCACCAGCCGCCTCAAGTTGGTGCAGCTCGAAATGCCGCGCCATGAGGTCCGCGTCTCCGCGTTTCAGCTCGACACCACCGAGGTCCCCAACGCCGCCTACGGGCGCTTTCTCGCCTGGGTCCAGGCGCAGCCCCCTGGGCGCGCGCACCGCTTCTGCTCCCTCGACGAGTCGGCCGACAAGGACCACACCCCGAAGTATTGGGCGGACCCGCGCTTCAACGATCCGCAGCAGCCGGTGTGCGGCGTCGACTGGTTCGACGCCTACGCCTTCGCGGCCTGGTGCGGGAAGCGCCTGCCCACCGAGGCCGAGTGGGAGCGCGCCGCGCGCGGCGTGGGCGGCCCCGGACAGATCCGCTTCTGGCCCTGGGGCGAGGGCTTCAGCGACGACCAGGTCGCCTGGCTGCCCGCGATCTACGGCAAGCCGGTGCAGACGGCCGAGGACCGCAAGGCCCTCGACGCCTGGCTCGAGGTGGCGACCCGCCTGACCGCCGACGTGACCGCCTTCCCCAAGGGCGCGACCCCGGAGGGGGTCTTGAACCTCGCCGGGAACGTCCAGGAGTGGGTGGCCGACTGGTTCTCGCCCGACTACTACCGCGAGTGCTCGCTGCGTGGCGTGGTCGAAGACCCGCTCGGCCCCGAGTCTGGCCAGGGGCGCGTGGTGCGGGGCGGGGGCTGGGGCGTCATGAACCGGCGCGCGCTCGGGGGCACCGTCCGACTGCCCCTCGACCCGCGTGAGCGCCTGGCGGACACCGGCTTCCGCTGCGCCGCCGATCTGGAGCCCAAGTGAACGACGTTCCCCACACCGAGGAGCCTGCGGGGACGGACCTCAAGTCCTTCGGCGAGCTGCTGGTGGAGCGGGGCCTCGTCCCCGCAGAGCGCTTGGAGTTCGCGCTCAAGCTGCAGCGAGACCAGGCCGCGCGCGGGATCTTCCTCCGCCTCGGTGAGCTGCTCGTCGCCCAGGGCGACCTCCAGCAAGACACGGTCAACGGCGTCCTCGGCCTGCAAGGGCTCACGATCCGCTGGTGCCCGCGCTGCACCTCGCAGTTCAACGTGCGCGGCGAGGAGCGCCCGCGCTGCCCGCGCTGCGGCGAGACCCTGGTGGCGCCGCCGAGCTTCGGCGGGGTCTCGGTCGAGGACACCGTGGGCCTGCGCCCGGAGGAGGCGCTGACCGAGGGGCGCGCCTTCGGCGCCTACGTGATCCTGGGCCGGATCTCTCGCGGGGGCATGGGGATCGTCTACAAGGCCAAGCAGACCAGCCTCGACCGCGTGGTGGCGATGAAGGTCCTCGCGCAGCGCGAGGAGACGACCCCCGCCGACTTCATTCGCGAGGCGCAGGCCGTGGCCCACCTGCGCCACCCGTACGTGGTCGCGATCCACGAGGTCGGGCGTCACGAGGGCGTCGACTACTTCACCATGGATTACGTCGAGGGGCTGCCGCTGAACCAACTCGCGGCGAGCGAGGCGCTCAACGAGCAGGAGGTCGCCGCGATCCTGCTCAAGGTGTGCGACGCCGTGCACTACGCCCACACCGAAGGCCTGCTGCACCGGGACATCAAGCCCGCGAACATCCTCGTCGACCGCAAGCGCAACCCCGTGCTGATCGACTTCGGGATCGCCAAGGGCAAGGACGACGAAGAGGACGAGGGCTCGATCGTGGGCAGCCCGGCCTACCTCCCGCCCGAATACCTCACCGGCAGGGGGCGCTACGGGGTCGCGGGCGAGGTCTACGCGATCGGCGCGACCCTCTACAGCACCTTGGCCGGGCAGACCCCGCACACCGGCGTCGACACCGTGCAGATCCTCAAGCGCGCGCAGGTCGAGACGCCGACCCACATTCGCCGGGTGCGGCGCAGCGTCTCGCGGGACCTGGGCGAGATCGTCATGACCGCGCTGCAGCGCGAGCCCGAGCACCGTTACGCGTCGGTCCAGGAGCTCGGCGACGACCTCCGGCGCTGGCTGGCGGGCGAGGAGATCGCGGGCCGCTCGAGCTGGTGGCAGCGGCGCTGGGCGCGCGTGCGAGGCAAGGTCGCGGCGGCCTTCGGAATCCTGATCTCCCTGGTCTTGCTCGTGGTCACGGTCAACTACACGCTGGAGGACGCGCGCTCGCGCTCGAGCCAAACCGAGGGCGAAGCCCAGCGCGCGCGCGAGCGCCTCGCCCTCGAGCGCGAGCTGATCGAGGCGGAGCTGGCCCAGGCGCGGCTCTTGCTCGAGCTGCTGCGTCCCGCCGAGGCCGAGGCGCTGCTCACCCGCACCCTCGACCGCCAGGCCGCGATCGGAAACAAGGCCGACCTGCTCGACCTGCGCGCAGAGGCCCGCGAGGCCCTGGGCGACACGAGCAGCGCCGCCGACGACCGGCGCGCCGCGAAGGCCCTCTCCGCGAGCGAGAAGTAGTGAACCGGGTCCGGCACAGCGGGTGAGCCCCACCCACGGCGACGACCCCGCTGCCTCCGAGCCAGGCGCCCACCCGAGCCGCTCTGACTCTCTCCCCTTCGGCGCCCGCCGACGGCCCGACGCCAGCGCGAACGCCTCGGAGGGGCCGCGCCAGTTCGGCCCCTACCGCCTCCAGCGCGAGCTCGGTCGCGGCGCCAGCGGGGTCGTCTACCTCGCCCGCAAGGTCGACGACCCCCGGCCGGTGGCCCTCAAGATCCTCCTCGGCGAGGGCGACGACGCCGAGGGCGTGGCGCGCTTCGAGCTCGAAGCCCAGATCGCGAGCAAGCTCTGGCACCCCGGGATCGTGCCCGTGCTCGCGGCCGGACAGGTCGGGCGCCACCGCTACTGCGCCCTCGAATACTGCGAGGGGGTGACCCTCAGGCAGCGCCTCGCCGAGGGCCCGCTGACCCCGCGTACCGCCGCCCGGCTCGTGGCCAAGCTCGCGCGCGCGGCAGACCACGCCCACGCCCACGGGGTCCTGCACCGGGACATCAAGCCGGCGAACGTGCTCCTCCAGGCAGCGGACGGCGAGCCTCGGATCACCGACTTCGGCCTCGCCCAGGATCACTCCCTGCGCCGCTCGCTGACCCGCACCGGCGACGTCCTCGGGACCCCTGCCTACATGGCCCCCGAGCAGATCCTCGGGCGACGCGACGTCGACCGCCGCGCCGACGTCTACGCGCTCGGGGTCACGCTCTACCACTGCCTCACCGGGACGCTGCCCTACAGCGCGGACACGATCCCCGAGCTCGTCCAGGTCGTGCTCCGCGGCGGGGCCACGCCGCCGGCGGAGCGCGTCCCTGGGCTGCCGGGCCCCCTCAGCGCCGTCTGCATGCGGGCCATGGCCAGCGAGCGCGACGCGCGCTTCGCCACCGCCCTCGAGCTCGCCGACGCCCTCGAGGCGGCGCTCACGAGCCCGGTCACCGAGCCTGCGCCGCGCTCGCGGCAGGCGCTGCTCCCCGCGCTCGCCGTCGTCGCGGGCCTCTCCCTCGGCCTCGGGGTCTACGCGCTCGCGTCCCGGAGCGTCCCCACGCCCGAGCCTCCCGTCCGGCGGCCAACGCCGACGGTCCCCGAGCCGCCAGCGGTCGTCCCCCGCGCCCTCGCCCCAGACGCCGAGCTGAAGGTGCTGGGCGCGCTGCTCACCGACTCCTACCGCCTGGTCGACGCCCACGCGCTGCCCGACGTGTGGGCCGAGGTCGGCCCCCGGCTCGACGCGCTGCTCGCGGCGTATCCAGAGGACCCGCGCTTGCCCGTGTTCGCGGTCTACCGCGAGGTCGTCGGGCGTCGCGCGACCGCTCGCGACCTCGGCCACGCTGCGCGCACCCTGGGCCCCGACGACCCCTCGCTCCCCCCGACCTTCGTCGGGATCGTGGCCCGGATCGTGGCCGCCAGCGGCTTCCAGCGCGCGGGACGCGACTGGATCGAGGCCGCCACGGAGCGCGGCATCGAGCACCCCTGGGCCGGGCTGAGCCTCATGCACCTCCGCGCCGTGACCGCGCCGCCGGTGCGCGACGTCGCCCGCGCCTGCGACGCCGCCGCGGCGACCCTGCAGGCGCTGGAGCGCGAGGGCCGCCTCAGCGACCCGAGCGCGAACCCGCCCGGCTGGGACGTCTACGCCAACCTGGCGCTCTACCGCCTGCACCTCGACCAGACCGAAGCGGCCCTCGACGCCGCCGAGCGCGCCGTGTCGGTCGCCGAGGGCTCCCAGGCGCGAGGCCTCGCGCAGCTCGGCGAGGCGATCCGCCGCGGGCGGATCACCCCGGACACGGCCCTCGACAAGGTCAATGGCCTGTTCGGGGTCGACGCGCTGGCGCGCGCGATCACGCCCCCGCGGCGCGAGGTCAGCGACAGCGAGCCCGCCCGCGAGGCGCAGCGCCTGCAGGCGCTGCTCCCGAGCTTCGCCAGCGACCCACCCGCGGCCGCCCTGCTCGAGGCCTGCGCGGCGCGCGCCTACGCTCGCGCCGGCGACCCGGAGGCTGCCCTGCGCCTGCTCGAGCGCGCGCGCGAGCGAGTCGTCGAGGGCGACCCCGACGTGCGTCAGCTCGTCGAGCGCGACCTGGCGCGGACCCTGCTCGCGCTCGAACGCGACCCCGCCCGCGCCCTCGAGCTCGCCCGGCCCACGACCACCGCCCCCGGCCTCACCCGCGGCGAGCGCACCGACGCCTGGCTCCTGGTCGCCCGCGCCCAGCGCGCGCTCGGCCAACCCGCCGACGCCGCGATCGCGGCTGCAGAGGCCCTCCAGCCCTACGACCGCCGCGAGCTCGACGCCCTGCGCTGAGCGGTCAACAGGTCGAGTGGATCAAGGCGCCGACCTTGGCGCCGCCCGCGGCGAGGGCGTTGTAGCGCTCGACCGCGACCGAGGTCTCCTCGACCACGACCTCGACCCCGCGCGCCTCGAGGTGCGCGAGGGTCTCGGGCTGCGTCTGGAGCACGAGCTGCATGCCCCGGGTGAGGACCACGACCTCGCAGCCGTGCTCGAGCAGCTCGTCGACGTCGGCGGGCTGGATCCCGGGGACGTGCCGGGTTCCCGTCTCGCCCCAGTCCCAGGCGCGCCCGCCGCCCGGCCAGAGCTTGGCGTCCTTGAACCGCCCGAGGCCCGCGACGTCGATCCGTCCCCAAGAGAGGTCGTCGACCTGCGGCGAAGCGGACTCAGCCATGTGCTTGCTCCTTCTCTCGGCGCGGCGCCGAATACAGCTCGTCCCACGTGCCGTCCAGGGTACGCAACGCGGCCTCGAAGGGCACGACCCCCAGCCGCCCGTCGGCCTTGCGCCAGGTGATCGCGAGCTCGTCGAGCTTGTGCACCGCGTCCTCGACGTCGAAGCGCACGCGCGCGCGGTAGCGATCCCACACGAAGGCCTCGGCCCGCTGCTGCAGCTCTTCGAGCGACGCCACCGGCCCCTGGGCGTAGAGCAGCGCATAGGCGATCAAGAACTCCTTGGTGTCTTCTTCGCCCGCCATGTCGGCGAGCCGCGCGAGGACCGCGCGGTTGCTGGCCATGGTGATCGCGTAGAGCCGCTCGGCGAGCGCGGTGACGTAGGCCGCCCGGATCTTGCTGTAGTCCATGAGGGTCTTCCCCCCGTAGAACACGCCCACCAGCAAGACCACCGGGAGCAGGAAGAGCTTGAACGGCACCGCGATCAACTTGGCGAGGGTCGGCGCATAGCTGTAGGCCATGCGCAGCAGCTTCCAGGCCGAGACCAACGCCGCGCCGCTCGACCCGCTGAGCTTGAGCTTGTCGAAGAGCTTCATCTTGACCCGCACCGTGGGGAGCAAGAGCTCCAGATCGCGGCACGGGACGTCCTTGAACAGCTTGAGGTAGACGTGCGGATCCTCATGCGTGCGCACGAGGAGGGCCACCCGCCGAAAGGTCGGCAGCGCCTCCTCCTGCAGGCGAAACAGCTTGCGCGCGCGTCGGATTCGCACGGCCTTGCTCCCCCGGCCGCGGTGGTAGACCGAGAGCTGCTCCAGGGCCCCCAGGTCGGCGTCGAGGTCGAGCTCGCGCAGCACGTCGGCGTCGGCCTGCGTCATGAGCGCCGCGTCGGGCGCGCGGTCGAAGTTTGCTCGCTCGAGCAAGACCCCCAACCCCTCGTCGAGACGACCCACCGGATCGCGGTCGGAGATCCGCGGCGCGGGCACGGTCTCCCCGTCGGGGTCGAAACCAGCGTAGAGCTCGGTCACCCCCCGGCGCCGGGCGTCGGAGAAGTGGTGGAACAGATTCTCCGCGACGCGCGCGACCTCCCAGAACGCAGGCCGCTCGGCTGGAGGGATCAGCTCCGAGAGCTCACCGAGCAAGTGACTAATGCGAGCGGGGACGAAGCGCAGCGGACGAAGACCTCCTGCTTGGAGTTTAGCCGGGATCCGTCGCCCCTCGCTCGACCCGCGACCCCTTCGGGTGGGCGGCGCGACACGCCGTCGCGCCAGGGCTCACGCGAGGGGGCAAAAATACGCCTGCGAATTTGGTCATCGCCTTGTCTCGCGTGCACGCGCGCGATACCCTACAGCCGGATCGCACACCCGCTGGCCTTGCACACAAGGGCCAGCAGGCGAACCACTTACGCAAAGCGAGGCGGTGTGTGAAGGTCCTGCGGCTTGCTCGGTCCCGCGTCGTGCTCTGGGCCCACCAGCCAGGGAGCGACGAGGCCCTCGAGGTCACGCGCGTGATCGAGCGCCCCCTGCAAACCCGCTGCACCTCTGCGCCCCGCTGCCCCGACCAGGACTCCCACGCGTTCACCCTCGACGCCACGGTCTCGAGCGAGTGCCCCTACGCCTTCGGCGAGCGCGGCGAGTGCGTGCGCCACCGCAACCAACGCGCGCTCGAGGAGGCGCTGTTCCTCCCCGGCGCCGCCCACCGTGTGGCGCGCCTGCTCGCTTCGCTGGGCTACGAAGTCGGCACCGAGACCGTCGACACCGTGCACGACGCGCGCGTCTTGCGCGCGCACAGCCCGATCGAGCCCGACCAGGAGGTGAGGGTGCTGCCCGACCCGACCACGGGCGGGCGGATCGTCCTCGTGGGCGCACGCCCCCAGCTCGCCCTCGCGCGGCAGGCCAGCCACAGCCGGTGATCCGCCCCCCCCTCCTGCTGGCGTCGCTGCTGGCGCTCGTGTGCGTCGCCGGCTGCGCCAGCCCCGGAGCAGCGCCGCCCGCGCAGTCGGGGGTCGCCCCGCTGCTCAGCGGACTCTCGGCGCAGATCGCTTCGCTCGCCGCACACGCGTCCCCGGCCGTGGTGCAGGTGACCAACGAGCATCAGGTCCTGCACCCCGCAGGGGACTATTTCGCGGGGCTGGGGCAGCGCCTGCTGGGCGCGGTCAAGCCCCTGCCGGCCTACTGGGAGTATCCCCTGAAGGTGCTCGCGGTCCCGCTCTACTTGATCTTTGGCGCCTTCGACCTGAGCACCTCGCACGGGAGCGCGTTCTTCGTCGGCTCCGACCTGCTGCTCACCAACGCCCACGTCGTGGAGAACGCGGCGACCCTCAGCGCCTCGCTGCACGACGGGCGCGAGGTGACCCTCGTGCTCGAGCACGTGGACGAAGCGCTCGACCTCGCGGTGCTGCGCGTCCCGACCTTCGAGAGCGAGCCGCCGACCCCGCTCTCCCTGCGAGCAAGTCGCGCGGTGACCGGCGAGGTCGTGTTCGCCCTGGGCTACCCACGCAAAGCGCGACTCGCCGGAGGGCGATCCCTCGCGCCGCCCGGACCGACCCTCACCGCGGGCGTGCTCTCCGCGGTGGACCTGGACCTCGGAGGCGCCTGCCGCCACCTCGAGACCGACGCGACCCTCAATCCGGGCAACAGCGGAGGGCCGCTGCTCGACCTCGAGGGCAACGTTGTCGGTATCTCCACTATGGTCGCAAGGGGAGATACGCGCGCGTCCTACGCCATTCCAGCGGAGGTCGTTCGCCACTACCTGCAAGCCTTCCTCGACGCCCCCACACCGGACAGGAGATAGCCGTGGCCAAGAAAGCGCGCAACGCCAAGAACAAGGCCGCGAAGAAGTCGGCGGCCAAGAAGAAGACCGCAAAGAAGAAGACCGCGGCAAAGAAGAAGACCACCGCAAAGAAGAAGACCACCGCAAAGAAGAAGACCACCGCAAAGAAGAAGACCGCAAAGAAGAAGACCACCGCAAAGAAGAAGACCACCGCAAAGAAGAAGACCGCAAAGAAGAAGACCACCGCAAAGAAGAAGACCACCGCAAAGA
>JAGQRJ010000092.1 GCA_020425635.1 Planctomycetota bacterium
GTCTTCTGCCTGACCCGCACGCACCGCGAGGGCCTGCAGCTCGCCGGCTACCTGCGCGAGGTCGGCGTGCGCCACGCCTTCTACAAGCAGGGCGGTCTGCTGCAGACCGACGAGGCCGCCGACGTGCTGCGCCTGCTGCGCGCGGTCGAGCGCCCCTGGAGCCACGCCGAGCGCGCGGCGGCCTGGATCACACCCTTCTTCGGGCTCGCCCTCGACGACCTGCCCGCGGCGCGCACGCTCCCGGGCGAGCACCCGCTCCTGCGCCGGCTGCTCGACTGGCAGGTCCTGGCCGAGCGCCACGACTACGAGGCGCTCTTCGGCCGGATCCTCGAAGACTCGGGGCTCGTGCGCCGGCAGGTGTTCTTGCGCGAGGGCGAGCGCGAGCTGACCAACTACCTGCACGTGTTCGAGCTGCTGCTCGACGAGGTCAACCACGCCCGGGTCGACCTGCGCGAGCTGATCGCGATCCTCGGCGCCTGGACCGCCGAGCGCCGCCTGCCCCGCGGCGAGAACGGCAACGTGCAGCGCCTGGAGTCCGACCGCGGCGCGGTCCAGATCATGACGCTCCACACCTCCAAGGGCCTCGAGGCGACCTGCGTGTTCCTCTACGGCGGGCTGACCCGGCGCAAGGGCGACGACGTGTTCCTCTACCACGAGGAGCTCGAGCGAGCGCAGGAGCAGGCCGACCTGGACGCTGGGCTCGACGAGCAGGAGCGCAGGCGCCGCTGGGGCCAGCGCCAGCGCAGGCGCGCGCGTGAGCAGGCCGAGCTCGCCGACGAGGGCGTCTTCGTCTACCACGACCGCCACGGGCGGCGCGTGGTCCACGTGGGCCCCCCCGACCCGGCCACCCTGCGCCGGGTGCGCGAGGAGCAGGAGGACGAGGAGCGCCGGCTGATCTACGTGGCCAGCACCCGCCCGCGCGCCCGGCTGGGCCTGCTGCACCTCGGCCACGGCACGCCCACCCACGGCAAGGGGCCGAGCGCGCGCAGCTTCTGCTACCCCAAGCTGGGCGGGACCCAGGCCCACGTCTCCGCGCGCCTGGCCGACCTCGAAGACGCGGGCGGGCTGCCCCCGGGCGTCGAGCTCGAGCAGGTGACCCCGAGCACCGACCTCGCGCCGCCCCCGGCGCCCGACCTCGGCGCCCTCGAGCGCTGGTCGCCCCCCGCGGCGCTGCTCGACCCCCGCGACCCCCTGGGCGAGCGCTGCCGGGCCCTGCGCCAGAGCCCGGCGCACCGCGCGCGCTTCGCCACCTCCTACTCGGCGCTGAAGCAGGTCCTCGCCGGCCAGGGGCTCGCCGCCGAGCTCCCGGCCGAGGCCTTCGTGGAGCCCGAGCCCGAGGCCGACCCCGAGCCCGCGCCCCACGCCGAGCTGCCCGCGGGCACCCAGACCGGGCTCTTCGTGCACGAGGCCCTGGAGCGGCTCCCCCTCGCGAGCTTCCTCGACGCGGCCGGCGCCGTGCTCGAGCTCGCGGCTTGGCAGGCCTTGCCCGCGGTGGAGGAGGCCTTCGCCCGCGCGGCCCGGCACCAGGGCGTGGCCGAGCGCCACGTGGCTCCGGCCCAGGCCCTGGTCCACGAGGCGCTCCGGGTCCCGCTCGCGCTCCCGGCCGAGGCGCTGCCCGAGGGCCTGCGCGCGGTGGGCGACCCGCGCCCCGAGGTCGAGTTCTGCTACCCCTGGCCCGAGGCCAGCCACCCGCGCCTCGTGCTGCCTCCGGGCGCGCGGATCGCGGTCGACCGCGGCTACGTGCGCGGGTTCATGGACCTCCTGTTTCGCCACCCGGCGTCGGGGCGGGCCTACGTGCTCGACTGGAAGACCGACCGCCTGGCGGCCTACGGGCCCGAGGCCCTGCAGGCCGCCGTCGCCGAGCGCTACCAGCTCCAGCTCGAGCTCTACCTGCTGGCGCTGGTCAAGCTGCTGCGGATCCGAGACGCCGCCGACTACGCCGCCCGCTGCGGGGGCGTGGTCTACGCCTTCTTGCGCGGCATGACCCAGGCCTCGACCCCCAACGCCGGGGTCTTCGCCCGCCGCCCGAGCTGGGAGGAGGTCCTCGGCTACGAGCAGCGCCTGGTGACCCTCGGCGCCGAGGGGCTGCCGTGAGCCGCCGCAGCACCGAGCCCGCCTGGCGCCCGTGGGGCGCGGCCCGTCGCGCCGTCGAGGCGCCGAGCCCGGCGCAGGCCGCGGAGGAGGCCTTCTTCGAGGCCGTGCTCGCCGCCGCGGGCGAGCGCTACGACCTCGGCCCCGAGCACGTGGCCCTGGCCTGGACCCTGACCACCTGGCAGCCCGGGCTCACGGCGGCCGAGGCGCGCGCGCTGTTCCTCGTGACCCTCGTGTCCCTCGTCGACCAGGCCCAGGGCAGCACCCGCACCCGGGTCTTGGGGCCCGAGGGCCGCGCGCACCTGGAGCAGGTCCTGGCCGAGCTGCTCCCAGGCGAGGGCGCCCAGGCGGCGGCCGAAGCCCAGGCGATCGGCGAGCTGCTCGGCGCCCAGCAGGCGCGGCTGCCCGTCGTGCTGGCCGCGGTCGCCGCGCCTCCCGCCGAGCCCCCGCCCCAGCCGCTTGTGCTCGAGGGCGCGTACCTCTACCCCCAGGCCCTGCTCCTGGCCGAGGA
>JAGQRJ010000623.1 GCA_020425635.1 Planctomycetota bacterium
AACAAGTCGAGGGGGCCTCGGAGAGGCCCCCTGAAAACACGGAATTAGGGGCCTTCGGCCCCTAATTCACCAGCGCTTGGGTCGGGGGGGCGACGCGGCCGCCGCGGTGGAACAGGCGGGCGGCGGAGACGGTGCTCACGGGCATGACGCAGCCGCTGCCGAGGAGGCCGCCGAAGTGGACGGTGTCGCCGGCGCCCTTGCCGGGGGCGGGAATGATCCGCACCGCGGTGGTCTTGCCGTTGACCACGCCGATCGCCATGACGTCGCCAATGATCCCGGCGAGGGTCGTGGCGGGGGTGTCGCCGGGGACGACGACCATGTCGAGGCCCACGGAGCACACCGAGGTCATGGCCTCGAGCTTCTCGATCGTGAGCTTGCCCTCGGCGGCGCGCTTGTCCATGAGCGCGTCCTCGGAGACGGGAATGAACGCGCCCGAGAGCCCGCCGACCGCGGCGGTGGCCATGGCGCCGCCCTTCTTGACCGCGTCGGTGAGCAGCGAGAGCGCCATGGTCGAGCCCGGGCCGCCGGCGGCGTCGACGCCGATCAGCTCGAGGATCTCGGCCACGCTGTCGCCGACCGCGGGGGTCGGGGCGAGGGAGAGGTCGACGATCCCGCAGGTGACGCCCATGCGCTGGGCGGCCTCGCGGGCGACGAGCGCGCCGACGCGGGTGATCTTGAAGGCCACGCGCTTGATCGTCTCGCTGACCCGCAGCAGGTCGGCGTCGGGGCCGAGGTCCTGCAGGGCCGCGGCGACGGTGCCCGGGCCGCTGACGCCGACGTTGATCACGAGCTCGGCTTCGCCGAGGCCGTGGATCGCGCCGGCCATGAAGGGGTTGTCCTCGGGAATGTTCGAGAACACGACGAGCTTGGCGCAGCCGATCCCGTCGCGCTCGCGGGTGGCCTCGGCGAGGTCCTTGATCACGTGGCCCATGCGCAGCACGGCGTCGACGTTGACCCCGGCCTGGCGGGAGGCCACGCTCACCGAGCCGCACACGCGCTCGGTCACCGAGAGCGCGTTGGGCATGGAGTTCAAGAGCGCGTGGTCGCTGGGGGTGAAGCCCTTGTGCACGAGCGCCGAGAAGCCGCCGAGGAAGTCGATCCCGCACTGGCGCGCGGCGCGGTCGAGGGCGACCGCGATCGGGGTCAGGTCGGTCTTGGGGTCGCGGGCGCAGGCCGCGGCGAGCACGCCGATCGGGGTCACCGACATGCGCTTGTTGACGATCGGGATCCCCAGCTCGCGCTCGATCGCCTGGCAGGTGGGGACGAGGTTCGCGCCCACGCGGCAGAGCTTCTGGTAGACGTTGTCGGCCACGGTCTCGACGCTCGTCGCCGCGCAGTCGAGCAGCGACACGCCGAGGGTCACGCAGCGAATGTCGAGGTTCTCCAGCGAGACCATGCGCAGGGTCTCGAGCACCTCCTGGTCGCGGATCATAGGCGGTGCATGGCCTGGAAGATTCGCTCGTGCTGCACGACGACCTTGTAGTCGCCTTGCACCGAGAGCGCCTCGAGCCCCGCCTTGAACGCCCCGAACTCCTCGACCTCGGCCAGGTCGACCATGAAGATCGCGGTGAAGTAGTTCGCCACGATTCGCTGGCTAATGTCCTCGACGCTCCCGCCGAGGTTCGCGACCTGGGCGGTCAGCTCGGCGAGGATCCCGCGGCGGTTGCGGCCGACCGCGGAGACCACCGCCCGCTCGGGGACCGTGCCGGCCGCGATCGACGACGCGGTGGGCATGGGCCCCTGGGTGGCGCTGACCCCCACGACGTCGATCCGGACGCCCAGTCGGTTGGCCAGGTCGCGGGCGGCCTCGGTGACGACGTCGTCGCTGCCGACGGAGAGCGGACGCCCGCTGTCGCGGGCCGCCTCGACGTCCTCTCGGGTAACGATTCGCTTCATGCGTGCCCTACTGGAACAGGTGCTCGAGCAGCTCTTGGCTGGCGCGCGGGATCACCACCTCGCGCAGCAGCTGCTCGCCGGCGTCTTCGGCCGCGGCCGAGACCGCGCTCTCGACGTCGCCGATCGAGCCCGCCAGAAGGAAGAAGCCCTTCCCGCCCAGGTGCATGGCGAGGCGCACCTCGAGCAGCTCGACGTCGGAGGTCTTCGCGGCGCGGTCGGCCGCGTGGATCGCGCTGGCCACGGTGCGGGTCTCGACGATCCCCAGGGCCTCGTCGATGTTGATTGGGCGTGGGCCGCGGATCGCCGGCACGAGGTCGGGGTGCACGTTGGGGATCAGCATGCTCCCCAGGCAGGCCTTGCCCGCCACCTCGAGGCCCCGCTCGAGGGCGGTCTCGGTCTCGGGGACCTCGCCGCTGAAGAGGGTCACGTGGTTGCCCGGCGAGACGGTGCGGGCCCACAGCAAGCGCACGGGCGAGCGCTTGGCCACGGCGTCCGCGACCTCGTAACCCTTTGCGATGCTGCTGCATTCGATCAGCGCGATCGAGGGCTCGGCGTCCTCGGCTGACGTCTTGTGCCCCAAGCGTTCGGCGTGCTCCACCCGGTTCCCCAACTCGGCCGGCGCCGGCGTGATGACCGGTGCGCGACAGACTCTAAAGGAAGGAACTCTCCAACACCACCCGCGTGTTGAAGGTAAACGAAGCAGCCGTCAGGGGTCCGGTCAGCGGCGAATCCTCGCCCTCGGTCGCGCGTCGGAGGGCTGCGGGTGGCTTCGGCCTGGGACTTGCTGAAGCAGAGACAGACCCACCGGAAGGAAGGATTCCCCATGAAGGCGTGGCTCCAAAACGGCCGCTTCGAGACCTGCCTGGCCCTGGCGATCGTGATCGTGACCTTGGTGGTCTTCATTCGCTTCCAGGACGACGCGGAGCTTCAGGCCCCGCCTGCGGTTACGTCTCAGCCCCAGGTCGAGACCGGGGTCGAGACCTTCTAACCCGAGCGCGCCTTCGCGGCCGCTGGGGACCCGACCTCGCGCGGCCTCGCCGACCGGGCCCCCCCCTGAGCCCCTGCCGCAGTCGACGGCAGCGGGTGCGGCAGGCCGACGCAGCTCGATTCGTTGGACAGCACGGACGGCGGGGGCCTGAGAGCGTTCGGTGGGGGCGTCAGCCAGGGCCCGCGCACGCGCACTCCTGCGCAGGGCGACCCTCGGGCTGAGGGTCGTCCTCGCCGCGGCGAAGCTGCGGCCGCCGCGATTGATATTGCCCCGGGATATGTTGGACTCTTAACCATGCGCGACGCGTCGCGTCGCTGGAGTGCGCATGAGTCCTCTCGTCGAATCCGTCGTCCGCTTCCTCCGCTCCACCGTTGGCACCAAAGTCCTTATGGCCCTCACCGGGCTGGCGTTGGTCGGGTTCCTCGTGGCGCACCTGGCGGGCAACCTGCAAATGCTGGCGCCCGGCGGCAAGGCCCCCGAGCTCATGAACGCCTACGCCGCGCAGCTCAAGGGCCTGGGTCCGCTGCTCTGGATCGCGCGGATCGGGCTCCTGGGCACCTTCGCCCTGCACGTGGCGCTCGCGATCCGCTTGACCGCGCTCAACAAGGCCGCGCGCCCGGTGCCCTACGCCTACGAGTCGACGGTCCAGGCGAGCTGGGGCTCACGGACCATGATCCTCACCGGGAGCGTGGTGATCCTGTTCGTGCTCTTCCACCTGGCGCACTTCACCCTCGGCTTCACGCACCCCGAGCACTACGCCCTGCACGACGCCCAGGGGCGGCACGACGTCTACAACATGGTCGTCGCCGGGTTCCAGGTCCCCGCGGTCGCGGTGGGCTACGGGCTCGCCATGTTCGTGGTCGGGCTGCACCTCAGCCACGGCCTCGGCAGCCTGGTCCGCAGCCTGGGGCTCTCGAACCCGCGCCTGCGGCTCCTGACCCAGCGCCTGGGGGTCGCGGTCGCGATCCTGCTCGCCGTCGGCTTCGCGCTGATCCCGAGCGCCGTGCAGTCGGGCTGGATCCAGCCTTCTACCTCCGTCGAAGGGAGCAACAAGTGAGCGCGGTCGAGACCTCCTCCAAGCTGGACGCCAAGATCCCCGCGGGCCCGATCGCCGAGAAGTGGACCCGCTACCGCTTCGAGAACAAGCTGCTCGCGCCCAACAACAAGCGCAAGTTCCACGTGATCGTGGTCGGCTCGGGGCTCGCCGGCGGGAGCGCCGCGGCGACGCTGGCGGAGCAGGGCTACAAGGTGACCTGCTTCTGCTTCCACGACAGCCCGCGCCGGGCCCACAGCGTGGCCGCCCAGGGCGGGATCAACGCGGCCAAGAACTACCAAAACGACGGCGACTCGGTGTTCCGCCTGTTCTACGACACGGTCAAGGGCGGCGACTTCCGCTCGCGCGAGGCCAACGTCTACCGCCTGGCCGAGGTCAGCTCGGAGATCATCGACCAGTGCGCGGCGCAGGGCGTGCCCTTCTCCCGGGAATACGGCGGCCTGCTCGCCAACCGCAGCTTCGGCGGCGCCCAGGTCTCGCGCACCTTCTACAGCCGCGGGCAGACCGGGCAGCAGCTCCTGCTCGGCTGCTACGCCGCGCTCAACCGCCAGATCAAGAGCGGCGGGGTGACCATGGTCACCCGGCACGAGCTGCTCGATATCGTCCAGGTCGAGGGGCACGCGCGCGGGATCGTGACCCGTGACCTCAAGACGGGCGAGATCAGCTCCCACGCCGCCAACGCGGTGGTCCTGGCCACCGGCGGCTACAGCAACGTGTTCTACCTCTCGACCAACGCCATGGGGAGCAACGTCACCGCGACCTACCGCGCTTACCGCCGCGGCGCCTTCTTCGCGAACCCGTGCTTCACCCAGATCCACCCGACCTGCATTCCGGCCGCCGGCGACTACCAGTCGAAGCTCACGCTCATGAGCGAGTCGCTGCGCAACGACGGGCGGGTGTGGGTGCCCAAGAAGCAGGGCGACACGCGCAAGCCGCGGGAGATCCCCGAGGCCGAGCGCGACTACTACCTCGAGCGGAAGTACCCCAGCTTCGGCAACCTCGCCCCGCGGGATATCGCCTCGCGCGCGGCCAAGGAGGCCTGCGACGACAAGCGCGGGGTCGGCCCCGGCGGGCGCGGCGTCTACCTCGACTTCAAGGACGCGATCGCGCGCCTGGGCAAGGACGCCGTGGCCGCGCGCTACGGCAACCTGTTCGACATGTACAACCGGATCACCGGGGAGAACCCCTACGAGACCCCGTTCCGGATCTACCCCGCGCCGCACTACACCATGGGCGGGCTGTGGGTCGACTACAACCTCATGAGCACGATCCCGGGGCTGTTCGTGATCGGCGAGGCGAACTACTCCGACCACGGCGCGAACCGCCTCGGCGCGAGCGCGCTCATGCAGGGGCTCGCCGACGGCTACTTCGTGCTCCCGGCGACGATCGCGCAATACCTCGCCGGCTTCAAAGGGCTCGTGTCCGACACCCGCCCCGCCGCCTTCCGCGAGGTCGAGCAGGACGTCAAGGGCCGGCTCGAGAAGCTGCTGCAGGTCGGGGGCAACAAGAGCTCGGCGAGCTTCCACCGCGAGCTGGGCCAGGTGCTCTGGGACAAGTGCGGCATGAGCCGCACCGAGGCGGGCCTCAAGGAGGCGCTGGGCAAGGTCAAGGACCTCCGCGAGCGCTTCTGGAAGGAGGTGCGCGTGCCTGGGCGGATCGACCAGCTCAACCCGGCCCTCGAGGAGGCCAACCGGGTCGCGGACTTCCTCCACATGGGCGAGCTCATGTGCCACGACGCGCTCCAGCGCGACGAGTCGTGCGGGGCGCACTTCCGCGAGGAGCACCAGACGCCCGACGGCGAGGCCAAGCGCAACGATCAGGACTTCTGCTATTCCAGCGCCTGGGAATACACCGGCGACGACGCGGTCCCGACGCTCAACAAAGAGCCCCTCGAATACGAGAACGTCAAGCTCGCGGTTAGGAGCTACAAGTAGCCATGGACCTCACGCTCAACGTTTGGCGCCAGGAGCGCGCGGACGCCCCCGGCAAGATCGTCAGCTACGACGTGCCCGGGGTGGACGAGGAAATGTCCTTCCTCGAAATGATCGACGTGCTCAACGAGCGCCTGATCGAGAAGGGCGAGGAGCCGATCGCCTTCGAGCACGACTGCCGCGAAGGGATCTGCGGCTCGTGCTCCATGGTGATCAACGGCGTGCCCCACGGGCCGCAGCCCGAGACCACGACCTGCCAGCTCTACATGCGGCACTTCAAGGACGGCGACACGATCTTCGTCGAGCCCTTCCGCGCCAAGGCGTTCCCCGTGCTGCGCGACCTGATCGTCGACCGCAGCGCCTTCGATCGGATCCAGCAGGCTGGCGGCTACATTTCGATCAACACCGGCAACGCCCCCGACGCCAACGCGACCCCGGTCAACAAGGAGGCCAGCGAGGCCGCGATCGACGCCGCCCAGTGCATTGGCTGCGGCGCCTGCGTGGCGAGCTGCAAGAACGCCTCGGCCATGCTCTTCGTGGCGGCCAAGGTCTCGCACCTCTCGCTCTTGCCCCAGGGTCAGCCCGAGCGCTACCAGCGTGTGCTGAACATGGTCTCGACCATGGACGACGAGGGCTTCGGCGCCTGCACCAACCAGTCCGAGTGCGAGGCCGTGTGCCCCAAGGGGATCAGCGTGAGCTATATCTCGCGCATGAACCGCGACTACCTGCGCGCGAGCGTCTCGACCCCGGTCTAGGGCGCTCCACGTCGCAGCTTGTCCAGGCTCGCTCCGGCATGCTAAAACCTTAGGTGCGAGAGGGTTTCGTGCGGCTGATCGAGATCATTGGCGAGAAGGGAGTGATCCCGCGGCTGCGCGCGACGGATCGCGACGAGGCGCTGCTCGAGATCGTCGACCACATGGTCGAGAACGGGCACGTCCCCGCGGAGCAGCGTGAGGAGATCCTCATGGCCCTGCTCAAGCGCGAGGCCCTGGGCGCCACGAGCATTGGCAACTCCGTCGCGATCCCCCACGTCAAGACGAACCTCGTGAACAACTTCGTGGGCTCGATCGGGATCAGCCGCGACGGGATCCGCTTCGCGGCCGGCGAGCCGCTGGTGCATATCGTGATCCTGTTCCTCTCGCCCGAGCGCGCCGTGTCGGGGCACCTGCGCCTGCTCGCGCATATCGGCGGGATCCTCAACCACGACGGCTACGTGCGCCTGCTGCGCGACGCCCAGGGGCGCGCGGAGATCGTCGACTTGATCCGCGACGCCGAGCGCATGATCTTCGGGGAGGACCCGGGCGACCCCAACGAGCGCGGCGACGACAGCGGCACGCCCGTCCTGGCCTAGAGGCTCGCCCAGGCGCGGCCCTCGCCGGGCGCTTCCCTTACAATCGCCGCGACGGAGGTCCTCATGACGGCTCTGCTTCGGGTCGGACTCGCTGGCCTGTGCGTGGCCGCGGTGTGCTCGGCGCAAGACGCACCCCCGAAGACCTCTTACACCTGGGAGGTCTTCCGCGTCCCTGCCAAGGGCGAGCCCGAGTCGATCGGGAACGAAGCCGTCGAGGTCACGACCGCCGAAGGCCAGCGCGTGATCGCCTCGACGAGCACGCTCAGCCTCGGGCCGCAGCCCCTGGAGCTGACCCAGCGGCTCGTGGTCGACGCCTCGGGGGAGTTCGTGCGCTACAGCCTGAAGTCGAGCACCCACGACCTGAGCTGCGAGCGCGACGAGGCGGGGATCGTGTTGACCGGCAAGGTCATGGGCGGCGACCAGCGCCGCACCCTGCAGCCCGAGGGCCTGCTGATCTGCCTCGACAACCTCGCCTGGTCGCACTACGACGTGCTCGGCCAACACGCGGCCAAGCGCGGCCAGGCCTTCGGCTTCACGGCCCTCGTGCCCCAGGCCATGCTCGGGATCCCGGCGCGCTTCGCCCCCGGCGACGAGGCCGAGGTCACCGACGGCGAGGCCTCGCGCAAGGCGCGGCGGGGGAGGCTCTCGGCCGGAAACCTGCTCGTCGAGCTCGTCTACGACCAGGGGAGCGGGCGCGTCTACGAGGTCCAGGTGCCCGGCCAGCGCCTGCTCGCCCGGCGCGGTGCCTGGCGGCTGGCGTCGGCGGCGCCCGCGGCCCCCGTCGCCGCGCTCCCCGAGGGCGTGCGCGAGCGCGCCGTGAGCGTGCCCACCCCGGGCTACGCGCCGGGCCTCCCCGGGGCGCTGACGGTGCCCGCGGGAGACGGGCCGTTCCCGACCGCGCTCTTGCTCTCGGGCTCGGGCCCCCACGACCTCGACGAGACGATCGGCCCCAACAAGCCGCTGCGCGACCTGGCCTGGCAGCTCGCCGCGGGCGGCGTGGCCAGCCTGCGCGTCGCCAAGCGCACCCAGGTCGTGCTCGAGCGCATGAAGGCCAGCAACGGCGAGGAGCAGCGCGCGCTCTCGACCCAGCTCGCGGGCATGGGCCTCGAGGAGGAGTACCTCGAAGACGCGCAGGCCGCGCTGGCCTTCCTGCGCGCGCAGGAGGAGGTCGACCCCGCGGCGATCGCGCTCGTCGGGCACAGCCTCGGGGCGCTGCTCGCCCCCGAGATCGCCCGCGCGGGGGAGGTCCAGGCGGTGGTCCTGCTCGCCGGACCGGGGCGCCGGCTCGACGCCGTGCTCGCAGACCAGGTCCTCGCGGGTCAGCTGCGCCTGGGCAAGACGCCGGCGGAGGCCGAGGCCGCGACGCGCGAGATCCTCGCGCCCGTGGCGGGCCTCGCCGAGGCCGACGTGGCCCCCGAGGGGCGCTTCATGGGCGCCTCGCTGGCCTACTGGAAGGACGTGTTCGCCCGCGACCCGGTGCACGCGACGCGCGAGCTCGCGGTGCCCGTGTGCGTGGTGTGGGGCGAGCGCGACGCCCAGGTCACGCTGCCCGACTTCGAGGCGCTGAAGGGCGTGGTGCTCGCGCGGGTCAACCGCAAGGACGGCATGCTGCGCTTCCCGGGCTTGAACCACCTGTTCATGCCCTGCGACGAGGGCGCGGCGGGCGAGGAATACATGATCCCGGGTCGGGTGGCCCCCCAGGTCGGGCCGAGCGTCGCGCGCTGGATCCGCGACGCGCTGGCGGAGTAGCGCCGTGATCCGCGTCACCGCCTACTCCGCGAAGAACGGGCTCACCAAGACCGACTCCCTCGAGGGCGCGCGGGCGGCGCTGGCCGACGAGAAGGCCGTGATCTGGGTGCACTTCGATCGGCGCAGCGAGACCTCCGACGCGATCCTCGAGCAGCTCTTCGGCTTTCACCCGCTGGCGATCGAGGACGTCTACAAGGGCGGCCACCGCCCGAAGGTCGAGGACTACCACGACTACCTCTACTTGATCGTGCACGCCCTCGCCGACGGCGAGCCCGACCCCGCGCTCCCGGAGCTGCGCGAGCTCGACCTGTTCCTCGGCAGCAACTTCCTCGTGAGCCACAGCGACGGCGCCGCCACCGCGTTCCAGGCCGTGGCCAAGCGCCTCGACCAGGACCCCAAGGCGATCGCCCGCGGGCCGGCCTTCCTCGCCCACGCGATCCTCGACCAGGTGATCGACCGCTTCCGCCCCTTCGGCGACGCCTACGGCAAGGTCCTCGAGCAGCTCGAAGACCGCGTGCTCGCCAAGCGCGGGGCGGTCGAGGGCGAGGAGTCGCTGGAGCAGATCCTCGAGCTGACCCGGGCGCTGGTCCGCCTGCGCCGGCTGGCGATCGCTCAGCGCCACGTGCTGACCCGCCTCGCCCAGGCGGAGTTCGACGAGATCCCGGCCGACTCCCAGCCCTTCTTCCGCGACGTCAGCGAGCACTTCGTCGAGTTCCACGACGACGTCGAGGTGCACCTCGACGAGGCGCGCGCCCTGTTCGAGGCCTTCCACTCGCTGAGCAGCTACCGCATGAACGAGGTCATGCGCCTGCTGACCGTGATCAGCACGATCGTGCTCCCGCTGACCTTCGTGACCGGCGTCTACGGCATGAACTTCCCCAACATGCCGGAGTTCAGCGTGCCCCACAGCTACGAGCTCGCCTGGGGGATCATGATCTCGCTCTCGCTGGTGCAGGTGATCTGGTTCCGCCGCCGCGGGTGGCTGTAGCCCGCGAAACCAACGAAGAGAGCCGGCCTCACGGCCGGCTCTCGCGTCGACGAACCAGGGTCGCTCCGTTTAGGAGTCGGCGCCCTCGGCGGTCGCGGCCGCAGCCTCGGGCTTGGCCGGCGGGATCACGACGGTCTGGTTGCGCTTGATCAGGGTGCGCACTCGGTCCCAGCTCATGAAGGCAGGGCGCTTGCCCAGGCCAGGCCGACGGCCATGGCTGCCCTTCTTGTTCTTCCAGCGAATGAGCTTGGCCTTCTTGCCCGGGCGACTTCCGCGAGGCATGACTGCCCTCCTTGTCTGCGAGGCGCAGAGGTTAACACGGCGTGCGCGCAGCCTCCAGGGTCAATCCTCGGGTCATCGCGAATCCTGGCGCGGGCGCCCCCGCGAACCAAGTCCTTGCCGAACGGGCGCTTAGATCCTGCGCAGGAGCTCCGCGAGCTCGGCGCCGCGGCGCTCGAGGCGGTGGACGTGCGTCGCGCGCTCCCGCGCGTGGGCGCCGAGCTCGCGGCGGAGGGCGGGGTCGCGCAGGAGCTCGCAGAGCGCGGGCTCCCACGCCTCGAGCGGGACGATCCGCCCCGCGGGCCGGTCGCCGAGGACCTCGGCGCCGCCGCCGTGGGGCACGGCGAGCACCGCGAGGCCCGCGGCCATGTAGCGCAAGACCTTGTAGGCGCACTTCCCCCGCGCCCAGGGCGTGTCGGGGAGCGGATACAGCCCCAGCTGCGCGCCCTCGAGGGCCTGGGCCTCGGCCTCGAGGCTCCAGGGCAGGTAGCGCACCGGGAGCCCAGCCAGGGCCGGGCGCTGGTCGGCGAGCACGTCGAGCTCCCAGCCCCCCACGCTGTGGTGGACCCGGCGCAGGGTCGGGGCGAGGGCCTCGAGGTAGGGCAGGGTCGCCGCGCTCCCGGTCCACACCAGGCGCGGGGGCTCGGCCTGGGGGGTGGCCGGCGTCGGCGGCAGGGCGACCCCCGAGCGCAGGACCGCGACCCGCGCGGCCCCGCGCGCTCGCGCGGCGTGCGCCAGGTAGTCCGAGCCCGCGAGCACGAGGTCGGCCTGGGTCATGACCCGCGCGAAGCGCCGCCGGCTGCGCCCGTCGGGTCGCTCGTGGGGCCGGGTGTAGAGCGCGTCGTCGAGGTCGTAGACCAGGCGCCGCGCCGCGCGCCGCAAGCTCGCCAGGGTCACGCGGTCGAAGAGCTTGCGGTGCAAGACCACCGCGTCGACCTCGCGCAGGCGAGCCCACGTCCGCAGCCGCGCCGCGGCGCCGCGGGGGATCGTCCACACCGCCGCGTCGAGCCCGGCCGCCGCGAGCGCGGGGAGGTGCTCGTGGATCCGCACCCGGGCGCTCGCCGACTCGGGCTCGGCGGTGAGGAACACGAGCCTCACGCGGAGGTCGCCGCCTCGAGCAGGTCGCGCGCGACCTGCTCCCAGGTCCGGCAGAACCCGGCGGCCGCCGCCTGGGCCGCCGCCGCCTCGGCCGGGTCGCACAGCCGGCGGCAGGCCGCGACCAAGGCCGGGTCGTCGGCGGCCTCGACCACCGCGCCGCGCTCGGGGGTCACGAACTGGGCGGCCCCGTCGGCGCGGGTGGTGACCACCCCCAGCCCGCAGGCCAGGGCCTCGAGCACCACCAGCGAGCAGGGGTCGTAGCGCGAGGGGTGCAGGAGAAAGGAGGCGCCGTGGTAGAGCGCGGGCATGTCCTCGACCCAGCCGAGGGCGTGCACGCGCTCGGCGAGCGCCCCGGGGACGGAGGGCGCGGCGCCCACCACGACCAGGTGCAG
>JAGQRJ010000093.1 GCA_020425635.1 Planctomycetota bacterium
TCGGGCGCGGCGAGCTCGACTTCGCCGACGCGGACCCGCCGCTGGTGGTCCCGAACCTGACCCGGCTCTCCCTCGACGGCGCAGGGAGCGTCGAGGTGGACCCTGGCGAGGCGTTGACCGAAGTCGCCCTGAGCGGCGCCGAGCAGGCCTGCCGAGAGCTGGTCGAGCGTTTCGCGGGGCGCGGCCTGCCCCTGACCCGGCTCGACCTGCGCGCCTTCCGCGAGTTCGACCTCGGCGAGGCGGCCTGGGCGCGGCTGCCGGCGCTGCGGGAGCTCCGCGTGGAGACGGGCGTGTTCGGGTGCCCCGTCGAGGCCGAGCTCGCGCACCTCGAGCGCCTGGACCTCGACGTCATGCTCGCGCGGGACCTCGAGCCCTTGCTGGCGCGGACGAGCGCGACCCTCCGCCACCTGCGCTACACCGGGGCGCTGGGCGCCCTCGACGCGCTCGCGCCGCTGAGCCAGCTGCGGAGCCTCGTGCTTGGGCGCAGCGCGCGACCGTCGCCGCGGGTGCTCGCGGAGCTCGAGTGCTGGGGCCGGCTCGAGCGCCTGGGGTTCAGCGGGAACCTGCAGGTCGGCTGGGCGGAGGCCGTGGTGGCCGCGCGGTCCCTGCGGGAGCTGAACCTCGACGCCGCCGACCGCTGGCCGGCGGAGGCTTATCAGGCGCTGCAGCGGTTGCCCGCGCTGGAGACCCTCAGCCTGCGGGGGGAGCCGGGGACGGGGAGTGCGTGGTTGCCCTTGCTGGCCGGGCTCCCCTTGCGCGCCCTTCATTACCGGGGCGGAGCCGAGCCCGACTTCGACGCGTTCCCCGCCCTCCCCGCGCTGCGCCGGCTGAACCTGGAGGTCGCCGGCGCGGAGTGGAGCGCGGAGCAGCTCCTGCGCTTGCTCGAGCCGGGCGAGCTCGAGGAGCTCGAGCTGGGCGGCGCGCTCGTGCCCGCCGCGGTGCTCGAGGCGCTCCCCGAGCTCCAGCCCAGGCTGCGCGTGCTGCGCGTGCACGGCGAGCAGGTCAGCGACACCACGCTCTCAGCCCTCGGCCGCCTCCGCGAGCTGCGCGAACTCGACCTCCTCGGCGTCGAGCCCCAGGACGTGTCCCAGGCCGGCTGGAAGCGCCTCCTCGAGGCCCCGGTCGAGCGCCTGCGCCTCGGCATCGAACCCCCGAGCACGAGCTGGCGCCAGGCCCTGCGCTTCACGCTCCACGCGCTGCGCGGCAACCTCGACCTCGGCTGGTAGCGATCGCAGGGGCCTGGTCCGGGTCCGAGGGGTCAGTCCTTGGCGTCCGCCTTGGCCTTCGGCTCGACGACCTTCCCGTCCTTGTCCTTGATCACGAGCTCTGGCTCGGCCGGCCACTCGACCTCGACCTCGTGGTCCTTGAAGAAGGCCTTGAGGTCTTCCAGGTTGAGCACCTGCTTCTCCACGAGCATGTCGGTCATGGCGTCGAGCAGGGCGCGGTGCCGCGTGAGCAGGTCGCGGGCGGACTCCTCGGCGGCGGAGAGGATCTGGGCCACGTCGTGGTCGACCGCCGCCTCCCGCGCGTCGCTCATGGAGCGCCGCTTGTAGGAGCCGTCGCTGTGCTGCTCGTAGCAGAACTCGGGGGTGGTCCCCATGCCCCAGGCCTCGACCATGGCGCGCGCGACCTGGGTCGCCTTGTGCAGGTCGTCGGCGGCGCCGGTGGAGATGTCGCCGAAGCAGATCGCCTCCGCGGCCCGGCCACCCAGGGAGACCGCGATCTGCCCCTGGGCTTCGGCCTTGGTGGTCACGATCCCGCGGTGGTTGGTGTCGAAGCGCGTGTAGAAGGGGGCGATGTCCTCGTCGTCGCCCTCGATCGTGACCTTGTCGGGGCGCGCGACGCCCGGGGTCAGCGCGGCGACGAGGCAGTGGCCCGACTCGTGGGCGGCGATCACCTTGCGCTCCTCGGAGGTCGGGGTGCTCAGCTCGAAGGCGTCGCCGATCACCTCGTCGGCCTCGGCCTTGGTCAGGGGCTTGGGCTCGGCCTGGCGGATCTTCTCGCGCGCCAGCCCGCGGCAGATCGCGTAGAGGTGGTCGCCGGAGAAGCGCACGCCGCGTTGGGGGTTCACGTGCCCCGAGGTCTTGCGCACGAGGTATTCGAACAGCTCCTCGCTGAGCTCGAGTCCGAACTTCTCGGCGTAGATCTTGAGGATCGCGCGGCGGTCCTTCTCCTTGGGGTAGGGGATCTTGATCTTGAGCTCGAAGCGTCCAGGGCGGAGGAGCGCGTCGTCGAGGGACTCCACGAAGTTGGTGGTCGCGATGATGAACACCAGCTCTTCCTTGCGGAACCCGTCCATTTCGGTGAGCAGCTGGTTGACCATCGAGTGCTCGACGCCGCTCGAGGTGTAGGAGCCGCGGCGGTGCGCGAAGCTGTCGATCTCGTCGAAGATGATGATCGAGGGTGCGCTCTTGCGCGCGCGGGTGAAGATGTTGCGCAGGTTGCCTTCGCTCTCGCCGACCCACTTGCTCTTGAGCTCGGGGCCCGAGACCACGATCGCGGTGGCGTCGATGGAGGTCGCGATCGCCTTGGCGAAGTAGGTCTTCCCGGTGCCCGGGGGGCCCTCGAAGATCATGCCGCGCGGGATCAGCTCCTCGACGAGCTTGACCTGCTCCTCGCTCGAGAGCTGATCGCGCCGCTTGAGCAGGGTCAGGATGTCCTTCTCGATCCGCTCCTTGACCGAGTCGTAGCCGCCGATGTCCTTGTGCAGGTCGATCTTGGGGACCGCGAGCTCCTGGCCGCGGGTCAGGTCGCGGATCTCGGCGTAGAGCGCGTCGCGCGACTCGGGGCTGCGGGCGTCGAAGTCGATCCGGTCCTGGAACTGCTCGAGGATCTGGCGCAGGCGGATCACGTTCAGGCCGGAGGTGTACTTGTAGAGCGCGAAGGGGTCGAACACCTCCTCGCCGAACTTGCGCGCCTCGCGCTGGAGGATCACCCGGGTCAGGCGATCGCGGGCGAGGCCGATCACCATGCGCCGCGCGGTGAACACGCCTTCGATCGTCTTGGGCAGCTCGAACTCGGGGTCCTTGAAGCCGAGCAGGAGCACCTCGGGGTTCTCGTAGACGAGGGCGATCACCTCCTTGGCCTCGAGGCTGAGCCCGCTCTTGGTGGTGGTGGTCAGCAGGTCGAGGTGCGGGATCACGATCACGGTGCCCGGCTCGGCCGAGCGCACCATGTCGGTGATCTGGCGGACCATGAGCTGGAGCAAGGACGGCTGGGGCCCGGAGGTGTCGGCGTCGGCCGGGGGCTGACCGCTGACGAAGCGGCAGCGCAGGGGCGCGCCCGAGTTCTCGTCGCGGAGGCGGCCGCGGACGGCGGCGTAGAAGAAGGTCACGAGCTGCTTGTCGCACTCCACGAGGCAGCTCACGCCGCGGCGCAGCTTCTCCGCGATCCAGTCGAGGTCGGGCCCGTAGGCCTCTTCGACGGCCTCGTCGGGCGACAAGAAGGTGGGGAGCTTGCTGATCGGGAACTCGATCGGCATATGGTTCCTCGCGGGCTGAAGTCCACGTGCAGTGTCGCCGCCGGGGTCCCAGGCGCAAGGCCGGGCCCCTCTCTATGATCGGTGGCATGGACGAGATCGACCGCTTCTGCGACAGCTTCCTCGACGACTCCCACCGCGCCTTCCGCGAGGCAGCGCGCGGCTTCGCCAAGCAGGCGATCGAGCCGCACGCCTACGCCTGGGAGGAGGCCGAGCTCTTCGACCGCGGGCTCTACACCCAGGCCGCGGAGGCGGGGTTGCTCGGGCCGAGCTTCCCCGAGGCCTACGGGGGCGCGGGCGGCGACGTGTTCCACCTGCTGGTCTCGACCGAGGCCCTGATCGAGGCGGGCTGCACCGGCGCCGCCGTGGGGCTCGGCTCCCTCGAGATCGCGCTGCCCCCGATCATGATCCTGGGGAGCGAGGCGCAGAAGCAGCGCTTCGTCCCCCCCGTGCTGCGGGGGGAGCGGATCGCCGCGCTCGCGATCAGCGAGCCCGGCGCGGGCAGCGACGTGGCCGGCGTGCGCTGCCTCGCGCGCCCGGAGGGCGCAGGCTATCGGCTCAACGGGAGCAAGCTCTACGTGACCTCGGGCGTCCGCGCCGACCAGGTGACCGTGCTCGCGCGCACCGGCCTCGACCCGCACGCCGGGCTGAGCTTCTTCGTGGTCGAGAAGGGCTGGGAGGGGTTCCGGGTGTCGCGGGCGCTGAAGAAGACCGGCTGGCGCGCCTCGGACACCGCCGAGCTCGCCTTCGAGGACGTGTTCGTCCCGACCACGCACCGCCTGGGCGAGGAGGGCGCGGGCTTCGCGTGCTTGATGCAGACCTTCCTCGGCGAGCGGCTCTACCTGGCCGCTCAGGGCTACGCCCTCGCCCACGCGGCCTGGCGCGAGGCGGTGGCCTACTCCAAGGCTCGCGAGGCCTTCGGGCGCCCGATCGCCGGATTCCAGGTGATCCGGCACAAGCTCGCCGACATGGCCGCGCGCACGCTCTCGGCCAAGGTCCTGACCTACCAGTGCGCGGCGCAGGTCCGCGCCGGCTCTTGCTCGCCGGCGCAGGTGGCCCTGGTCAAGAACGAGGCCGCGCGGGCGGCCGAGTGGGTGTGCCGCGAGGCGGTGCAGGTCCTGGGGGGCATGGGCTACATGCGCGAGACCAAGGTCGAGCGCTTCAGCCGCGACGCGCGCCTGCTCGCGATCGGCGGCGGCACGAGCGAGATCATGAACGAGATCGCGAGCAAGGGGCTCGGGTTGGCGCCCTGACTCACTCCGGGTCGCGGGCGACCCGCACCCCGCGGGTGTGCACCCCGCGGGGCGAGCGCAGCGCGCGCGAGCGCATGACGCGCTGGGAGAACAGGAGCCCGTCGCCGAAGGAGCCTCCGCGCAGCACGCCGCGGCCGCCGGGCGAGAGGGGGCGGGGGCGGCCGTCGCTGGGGGCGCCGCGGTAGTGATCGACGTAGCCGTCCGCCGTCCACTCGGACACGTTCCCGGCCAGGTTGTAGATCCCTTCAGGGGACGCGCCGGCGGCGAAGGTGCCCACGGGCGCGGTGTAGGGGTAGCCGTCGTCCCACGGCTGCTTGACCAGCTCCTCGTCGGGGTCCGGGTCCGGGGGGAAGTCCCAGGCGCAGGAGCGGTCGGAGACGTTGAGTCGGGTCGCGTCCGGCGGGGCGTCGCCCCAGGGGTAGCGCCAGCCGTGGCGGCCGCCCGCGGCGTACTCCCACTCGGCCTCGCTGGGCAGGCGCAGCCCGGCCCACGCGCAGTAGGCCTCGCCGTCGCCGTGGCTGATCCCGACCACGGGGTGGTCGTCGGGGGGGACGAAGGCGGCGTCCTGGCGGTATTCGGCGAGGCTGAGGTCGAGCTCGCGCGGGCGTCGGGGTGCGCCGGTGGCGTCGCAGAAGCGGTCGAACTGCCCCCAGGTCAGCTCGTACTTGCCGAGGTAGAACCCGCGGCGAAAGCGCACTTCATGCCGCGGCCGGTTGACCCGGTCGCCTTCGTCGACGCCCATGAAGTACGAGCCGGCGGGGAGCCAGCGCAAGAGCGAGTCGTCTACGAGGTTGCGGTAGTCGCCGGGCCCGTCGCCGAACTCGAGCCCGCGGGGCAGGGGCAGGTCGGCGCGCGCGTCGCCGGGGAGCGCGAGGTACCAGGCTGGCGCGAGGGTGTAGTGGAAGCTGACGTAGGTCCTGCTCGTCGCCCCGGCTTCGCTGACGGCGACGACCTCGAGCCGCTGCGCGCCAGCCTCCGTCGGGCAGCGCAGGCTGAACGCCCCTCCTGGGGGCTCGAGCCGGACCACGGCCCCGCCCGCGCGGACCTCGACCCACCCGGACTCGCAGCGCACCGTGCCGCGCAGCTCGACCTCCCCGGCACCCACCAGCTCCGCGTCGCCGGGGGGCGCGGTCAGCAGCAGGCTCGGTCGAGCGGCAGGCGGGGCGAGGGCAAGCGCGGCGAAGGCTCCCAGCCCCACGAGCGCGATCACGCCGAGCGCCCAGGGCCAGGCTGCTCCGCGCGTGGGGACGGAGCGGTTCGCTTCAGCGGGCGCGGCGTCGCTCGAGGGGGGGAGGAGTTCCCCCACGACCTGGGCGAACTCCTCGAGTGAGGGGCGCAGCTCGGGCTCGTCCGCGAGGGCGCGCCCCAGCAGCGCCACGAGGGGCGCGGGGGCCGCGGGGAGGGCCTCGCTGAGGGGCGGCACCGGGTGGTCGAGGGCGGTGATCACCTCCACCAGCGAGGTCCCACCTCGCGGCGGCGCGCCGGTCAGGAGTCCGTAGAGGGTGGCCGCCAGCCCGTAGACGTCGGTCGGGGGCCCGATCCGGGCGAGCTGTCCGCGGGCCTGCTCCGGGGACCAGTAACCAGGCGTCCCGAGCGCGCTCCCGTCCCGGGTCAGGCTCTCGAGGCGCGACATGCCGGGCCGGTCGCGCTTGACCAGGCCGAAGTCGGTGAGCAGCAGGCGCCCGTCGCGGGAGCGGAGCACGTTGTCGGGCTTGAGGTCGCGATGCAGGAGGTCGCGAGCGTGCACCGCCTGCAGCGCGTCGCAGAGGGAGCCCGCGACCTCGAGCGCGTCGCCCAGGGAGAGCGCGCCCTGTCGGTCGAGCTGGGCCTGCAGCGACTCGCCCTCGACGTAGTCCATGACCAGGTAGGGGTCGCCGTCTTCTTCGCCGACGGCCACGCAGCGCACGAGGTTCGGGTGCTGGAGGGCGTGCATGGCCTCGGCCTCACGCTGGAAGCGTCGTCGGGCCTGGGGGCGGGAGCTCTTGAGGGTCTTGACCGCGAACTCCCGGCCGCTCGCGGGCTCTCGCACGCGGTAGACCGTGCCCATGCCGCCTTCTGCGACCTTCTCCAAGACCTCGTAGGGGCCGATCTGCATGGAGCGAAGCTACGCGAGGAGGCAGGGAGGGTAAAGCACAGTGCCTGGCGAGGCGGGGAGCCAGGACCTAGACTCTCGGAGTGGGTGGGTCCTCCGACTTTGGCGTGAAACTCTTCGCCTCCTTGCGGGAAGCCGTGGGGAGTCAGGAAGTTACGGTTTCGCTTCCCGCGGGGAGCACCGCGGGCGACCTGCTGCAGGCGGTGGCCGCCGCGTATCCGGAGGTGGCTCGCCAGCGCCAGGCCCTGAGCGTCGCGGTCGACCGCGTGATCCGCGGCGCCGAGCACGTTCTAACCCCAGGGGCCGAGGTCGCGCTCTTGCCCCCGGTGGGAGGCGGCTAGCCGTGACCGCGCCCGACGCGCCGACGCTGATCTCGCTCGTGGACGAGCCCATTGACGTGCAGGCGGTCTACGCTGCCTTGACCCACCCCACCTGCGGCGCGGTGAACCTCTTCGTAGGGACGACCCGTGACCACCACGAGCGCCGTCCCGTGGCGGAGCTCGCCTACGAGGCCTACCGTCCCATGGCGCTGCAGGAGCTCCAGGCGCTCGCTGACGAGGCGCGTCAGCGCTTCCCCGAGGTCGTCGGGATCGCGCTCGTCCACCGGCTGGGGCAGGTCCCGGTCGCGGAGGCGAGCGTCGTGGCCGGCGTCTCGAGCGCGCACCGCGGGGTCGCGTTCGAAGCCAGCGAGTGGGTCATGAACACGCTCAAGGCGCGGGTGCCGATCTGGAAGAAGGAGTCCTACCGCGACGGGGGAGCGCCGCAGTGGGTCGCGAACAAGGAAGCGCTCTCGACAACGAAGGAGCCTCGGTCATGACCGCGGACGCCGACCCGAAGGCGGGCAAGAAGAAGGCCGCCAAGAAGAAGACGGCGAAGAAGACGACCAAGAAGGCCGCCAAGAAGACGACGACCAAGAAGGCCGCCAAGAAGAAGACGACCAAGAAGGCCGCCAAGAAGACGACGACCAAGAAGGCCGCCAAGAAGAAGACGGCGAAGAAGACGACCGGCAAGCCGACCAAGGCGTCGAGTAAGAGCTCGGAGCCGCGCGAGCCCGAGGAAGACCTGCTCGACTCCGAGGACCTGGGCTCCGAGGACCTCGACGAAGACGCCATCAACGGCGGGCTGGCGGCGCTCCTGGGCGGCGGCGGGGGCGGCGGGGACGGCGGAGGGGCGGCGGCGCTGCTGGCCGCGGTGTTTGGGAAGACCGCGACGCAGGCGACCCAGGCCCTCGGCGACGACAGCGAGTCGGAGTTCGACGCGCTCTCGGGCAGCGACGACGACCTCAACTACTCGGACGACGACCTCCTCGACGAGGACGACGACCTCGGCGACGAAGACGACCTCGGGCTCGACGCCCAGCCTCGGATCCTCGACGAAGAAGACGAGAAGGACGACGACGACGACGACGAGGACGACGAGGCGTCGGAAGAAGACGACGCGCTCAAGCCTGGGATGCCGATCCTCGACGACACCGACGAGGACGACGAAGAGGACGACACCCTCGACAGCGGAGACGGCGAAGAAGACAGCGAGGAGCGGGTGGTGCGCAAACGCACCGCTCCGGAGCCCAGCGCCGCCGCGCCGCCCGCGGAGGCCGAAGACGAGGAGTCGGACCCCAAGCAGGAGAAGCGGAGCTACCGCCGCAAGCAAAAGCTGCCCGCGACCCCGGAAGAGGCCGCGCGCAAGCTGGCCGAGAAGCCGAACGTGGTCAACGCGCTGAACTGGCTGCGGGTGGCCGACGAGACCCCCCATGAGGCGCTGGTGCACATGCAGCGCAAGCTCGAGACCCACGTGTGGCTCAAGGAGACCGACGCCAACGTGAAGATCGACCTCGAGCGGGCGCTGCGCAAGGCCGACGACCTGCTCGGGCTGTAGGTGAGCGCGAGCGACCCGTCCCCGCCGGCCTCGCCCTCCGCGCGCTGGGAGGCCCACGTCGCCCGGCGGACCGACGCGCTCTGGGTCCGCGTGCTGCTGTGGGTGGTGGGGGTGTCGTTCGTGTCGACCCTGATCGGCATGTTGGCCCTGTTCGTGCTGGGCGTCTGAGCGAGGAGGTCTGCGTGCGGCTCACGGTGATCGGATCGGGGGACGCGGCCAACGCGCTGGGGCGCGGGCACTCGTGTTATTGGCTCGAGGAGGTCGGCCGGCGCGCGGTCATGGTCGACTTCGGGGCTACGGCCCTCGCCGGGCTGCAGCGCTTCGGGCGCTCGCCGCTCGAGCTCGCGGGGATCGTGTTCACGCACCTCCACGGCGACCACATAGGCGGGTTCCCCTTCCTCTACATCGACGCGATGTTCACCTGCCTGCGCAGCGAGCCGCTGCGCGTGCTCGGGCCCGTGGGCGTGGAGGCGCGCCTGCGCGAGCTGCTGCGGGTGACCTACGGGAGCCTCGCCGAGCGCGCGACGCCCTTCGCCTGGGAGTTGACCGAGCTGCGCCCCGGCGAGGAGGTCGAGTTCTGCGGGCTGAAGGTGCGCGGCTTCGCCGCGGACCACCAGGAGCCGCCCGAGCAGCCGCTGTGCCTGCGGGTGCGCGAGCCCAGCGGGACCACCGTGGCCTTCTCCGGCGACACCGCGCCCTGCGACGGCTTGCTCCAGGCGGCCGCCGACGTGGACCTGCTCGTGGCCGAGTGCACGGGCATGAAGCCGCCCTTCGGTCGGCACCACACCTGGGAGGATTGGCAGCGCCTGCTGCCGACGCTCAGCGCCAAGCGCGTGCTCTTTAGCCACCTCGGGCGCGAGGTGCGCGCGCGCGTCGCCGAGCTGCTCGCGGAGGCAAACGACCCCCGCGTGCAGTTCGCCGACGACGGCCTGCAGCTGATCGTCTAGCCCGCAAAGCTCACCACGAAGGGGTGAGTTTGCGGGGTAGCCCGCCCGCTACTTGCCGCCCGCGGCGATCCAGGCCTCGACCTGGCGCTCGAGCAGCGGGAGCGGGAGGCTGCCGCCGCGGAGCACCGCGTCGTGGAAGGCGCGCAGGTCGAAGCCCGCGCCGAGCTCCGCCTCGGCCCGCGCCCGCAGCTCGAGCAGCTTGAGCTCGCCGAGCTTGTAGGCGACCGCCTGGCCCGGCCAGCCGATGTAGCGGTCGACCTCGCGCTCGACGTTGGTCTGGCTGAGCGCGGAGTTCTGCAGCATGAAGTCGATCGCGCGTTGGCGAGACCAGCCGAAGGCGTGCAGCCCGGTGTCGACCACGAGCCGCAGCGCGCGCCACATCTCGTAGCTCAGCCGGCCGAAGTCGTCGTAGGGGTCGGCGTAGAGCCCTCGCTCGCCTTCGCCGAGCTCGAGCCCGAGCTTCTCCGCATAGAGCCCCCAGCCCTCGGTGAAGGCCGAGAAGCTGAGCTGGGTGCGCCAGGCAGGGAGGGCGTCGAGCTCCTGGGCCAGGGCGATCTGCAGGTGGTGGCCGGGCACGGCCTCGTGCAAGGTCAGCGCGATTCGCTCGTAGGTCGGGCGCTGATCGAGGTGCGAGGTGTTGGCCATGAAGTTGCCGGCGCGCCCGGCCTTGAGCGAGCCGCGGTAGTAGTACGCCGTCGGCGCGCGCTCGGCGACGTAGTCGGGCAGGGGCTTCACCCCGTAGCTGTTGCGCGGCAGCACCCGGAACAGGCGCGGGAGCTCACCGTCGATCCGCTTGGCGACGTCGCGGTAGGCCTGGAGCAGCGCCTCGGGGGTGGTGTGGTAGAAGCGCGGGGCCGTGCGCAGGTAGGCCGTGAAGGCCGCGAACAGCGCGTCGCCCTCGAGGTCGTCGGGGTTGGCGAAGTCGGTGCGCTGGATCGTGCGCAGCATCTCCGCGCGGATCCGCGCGACCTCCTTCAGGCCCAGGGCGTGGATCGCCGCGGCGCCGAGGTCGAGGGTCGAGTGACGACGCAGCTCGTGCGCGTAGAACGCCGGCCCGTCGGGCCGCGCGCTGGCCGCGAACTCCTCGCGGCAGCCCGGGAGGTAGACGTCGCGCACGTAGTCGCGGAGCTCGCCGAAGGCGGCGGCGACCTCGGCCACCGCGGCCTCGGCAGCGGCCCGCTGAGGGTCGTCGGCGTCGAGGGCGGCGTAGGGAGCGAACAGCGGGTGCGCCTCGGGGTCGGCCGCCTGGCTCAGCTGCTCGACCACCCCCTGCATGCTCGCGCGCGGCGCCACGATCCCCAGCGCGAGCCCTTCGGCCAGCTGGGCCCGGGTGTTGGCGAGGTAGCCGGGCATGGCGCGCAGGCGCGCCAAGAAGGCCTCGCGTCGCGCCGGAGCGCCGAGGTTCAGGCGGTCCGGGAGCTGGGGCAGGGAGAGCTGCGGCCCGCCTTGACCGCTGATCGGGAGCAGGTCGTCGCGGAAGGGAGCCCCGCGCAGGCGCTCCTCGAGGACGAAGGCGAGCAGGTCGTAGTTGACCTGCTCCTCGGCGTCGAGCGCCGCGCGCGGGATCGCGCTGAGCTCGTCCCGCAGCTGCTCGCAGTGCGCGAGCCAGCGCGCTCGCCCGGCCGGGGAGTTGTCCGCGAGGCGATCGTCCCAGCGCAGGTCCCCTTGGGAGGAGGCCCAGGTCGGCGACTCGCGCAGCTGGGCCTCGTGATCGCGCGCGAGCAAGGCGCGCAGCGCGCGCGCGGGGGGGACTGGCTGGGCCTGGGCTGGGGCCAGGCTCAGGAGCAGGCCGAGGAGCGGGGTGAAACGGCGGGTCATGCGGACTCCGAGGCAGGGATCAGCTCCACGAGGGCCTCCTCGATTCGGCCGTAGCGCCAGGTGAACCCCAGCGCCTGGAGGCGCGTCGGCAGGGCGCGGCAGCTCCCCAGGAGCAGGGCGTCGGCCACCTTGCCCAGCGCCAGGCGCAGCACGAAGGCCGGGGCAGGGAAGAAGCTCGGGCGACCGCAGAGCAGCGCCGCCTGGCTCACGAGGTCGGCCTGGCGCACCGGGTGGGGGCTGGTCAGGTTGAACGCCCCCGCGGCGCGCTCGTCGGCGGCGAGGTGGAGGATCGCCGCGACCAGGTCGTCGACGTGGATCCACGACCACCACTGCTGGCCGGAGCCCAGCGCACCGCCGACCCCCATGCGGACCGGACCCATGAGCTTGGTCCAGGCCGGGGCGTCTCGCGCGAAGACCACCCCCAGGCGCAGCAGGACCACCCGCGCGCGGCGCTCGGGCTGGTTCAGCGTCTGGGCGGCCGCCTCCCACGCACGGCACACCTCGGCCAGGGGGAAGTCCTCGGCGGAGGGCGCGTCCTCGGTGACGTCGGCCTCGCCGGTGTCGCCGTAGTAGCCCGTGGCCGAGGCGCTGAGGAAGACGGTCGGCGGGTCCGCGCAGGCGCGCTGGGCCTGCACGAGCGCGCGGGTGGCGTCGACGCGCGAGGAGAGCACCCGCGCGAAGTGCCTCCCGCCCAGGCGGCCCGCGGCGACGGATTCCCCCGCCAGGTTGAGGACCACGCCAGTTGCTGGCAGACG
>JAGQRJ010000624.1 GCA_020425635.1 Planctomycetota bacterium
CGTTGCTGGCGGCGACCGCCTCGGGGGCGGCCTCGGCGACGACCGCGGCGGGCTGCGCCTCAGCGGCGCCGTCCTCGCCGGCGACGCCGTCGTCGGGCTCGGGGAACAGCCCGGCGTCCACCAGGACCTGATGCACCTCGGGAACGCGGTGCTCGTCGACCTCGGCGTAGTGGCTGCGCAGATCGCGCTTCCCCGCTTCGTGCAGGGCTTCCATCATGGCGACGGGCGAAACCGACCAGTCGCTGGCGAGGTGATACAGACGAACCTTATTCATAGACAAAGCAAATGATCCTTGTTGAAGACCTGTCGAACCCTAGTCCTGACACCGTGGACTGCTAGTCCTCACCCTCGGTGTCAGCTTCGCCCTCCGCCGCCTCGGCGGGGGCCGCGGCCGGCGCCTCGGGCAGAATGGCCGCGGCGGCTTGAGCCGCGGACTGCTGCACCTGAGGCCGATCGCGAGAGGCGTCGTACTCGACCTGGAACCGCTCCTCGTACGATTCGGGGGTCCCGGTGACCAGGTCGATGTCGAAGCCCGTGAGCGCAGAGGCGAGGCGGACGTTTTGGCCCTTGCGGCCGATCGCGAGGGAGAGCTGGTCTTCCTCGACGAACACCTTCGCGTGCTTGTTCTCGAAGTCCAGCTCGATCGCGTTCACGATCGCCGGCTTCATGGAGTTCATGATGTAGACCTCGAGGCCCTCGTTCCAGCGCACGATGTCGATCTTCTCGCCGTTGAGCTCGTCGACGATGTTCTTGATCCGCGAGCCGCGGATCCCGACGCAGGCGCCGACGCAGTCGACCTTGTGGTCGACCGACAGCACCGCGACCTTGGCGCGGTGGCCGGGGTCGCGGGCGAGGCCGCGGATCTCGATCGTGCGGTCCTGGATCTCGGGGACCTCGAGTTCGAACAGGTGGCGCAGGAGGTCGGGGTGCGCGCGCGAGAGCACGATCCGCACGCGCTGGCCGACCTTCTTGACCTCGAGCACGAGGCACTTGATCCGCTCGCCGGGGTTGTAGGTCTCGCCGGGGACCTGCTCGCGCCAGGGAATGATCCCCTCGGCCTTGCCAAGGCTGACGATCGTGTTCGGGCGCTCGTAGCGCTGGACCGTGCCCGAGATCAGCTGGCCGACCTTGTTGATGTATTCGTCGTAGACGACGTCGCGCTCGGCCTCGCGGATCTTCTGGATCATGACCTGCTTGGCGGTCAACGCGGCGATCCGGCCGAGGTCGCCCAGGTTCTCGATCGGGTTCTCGCCGTCGAGGGCGGTGATCTCGCCCGTGTCGCGGCTGATCTCGATCACGACGTTGGTGTTGAGCCCGAGCTTCTTCTTCGCCGCGGAGAGCAGCGCCGCTTCGATTCCGGTGAAGATGATCTCTTTGTCCACGCCGCGCTCACGGTGGAGCGCCTCGACGATCCGCAGGATCTCCTCGCCTTTCATCCCGAGCATGGAACTCTCCTTACCTGCCGTCCTGTCCGCTGACTACAAAAAAGGGGTGGGGCCTCCCGATGTGGAAGGGCTGCCCACCCTGTAACGAGCTGCACAGAGATTCGGCCTTAACGCGCGGTATTCTAGGGACGCCCAGCAAAGGGGTCAAGCGTTCACATCAGGTGATCAGGTGGTTGCGAGGCAGACGTGCGGGTGGTGGTGATGGTCAAGGAGCCGATCGCGGGCCGGGTCAAGACCCGGCTCGCGGCCCAGATCGGGAGCCATCGGGCCAGCGAGCTGGCCCAGGCCTTCCTCGACGACACCCTCCTGCGGCTCCGCGACCGGGCCCAGAGCCTGTGGGTCTGCCATGCCCCGGCCACCGCGTCGCAAGGGTTTAGAGCGCGCTGCCGGCGCTTCGCCCCCCGCTGCGAGCTCGTGCCCCAGGCCGAGGGCGGCCTCGGCGCGCGCTTGGCCGCGGCCCTCGCCGGGGAGGGCGTGCGCGTTGCATTGGGGTCGGACGCCCCCGACCTGCCCCTGCGCTGCCTCGACGAGGCGCGCGCCGCGCTGGAGGGCGCCGCCGACCTCGCGGTTTGCCCGGCCCGCGACGGGGGCTACACCCTGCTCGGGCTGGGGCCCGGGGTCGACCCGGCGCCCCTGGCGGGCCCGATCCGCTGGAGCCACCCCGCGACCTGGGCCGACACCCGCGCCGCCATGGCCCCGGCCCGCGCGGCAGAGCTCACCCCCTGGGACGACGTCGACGAGCTCGAGGACCTGCGCGCCCTCTGCGCACGCCTCGAGCCCGGCCTCTGCCCGGCCACCGAGGCCTGGGCGCGCGCGAACGGCTACCTTGACAGGCCGTGAGGCCTCTGCTAGCTTTCCAGTGGTCCGGGGCCCGGGCTAAGCCCTTTTGGGATAAGGCCTTGCACATGACTTGCGACCTCTGCGACAAGATCGCCACGGTTCACCTGACCGAGATCGTGCAGCAGTACAAGAAGGAATCGCACCTGTGTCAGGCGTGCGCCGACGCGCGCGGACTGCGCGTGGCCAAGCCCGAGGTTCCCAGCGTTCCCTTCGAGCTCAAGACCTTCCTCGCGGGGGTCGGCCCCGCGCTCCCGGAGCCGCGCGCCCGCCTGGCCCTCGCGATCCCGCCCTGCCCGCAGTGCGGGATCACCCTCGAGGACTTCCAGCGCACGGGTCGCCTGGGCTGCCCCCACGACTACGAACACCTGAGCGTGGCGCTGCTGCCCCTGCTCGAGAAGATCCACGGGGCCACGCACCACCGCGGGCGCGCCCCCAACCGGATCGGCGAGCGGGTCGAGCAAGAGCGGCTGGTGGCGGCGCTCGAGCGCGAGCTCGACGAGGTCGTGGCCTGCGAGCAATACGAGCGCGCGGCGGAGCTGCGCGACCGCATTCGCGAGCTGCGAGGCGACGCGTGAGCAGCGACCTCGGAGAGTGGCTGGCCGGCAGCGGCCCCGACAGCGACATCGTCATGAGCACGCGGATCCGCCTCGCGCGCAACGTGATCCGCTACCCCTTCCTCAGCCGGATCGAAGACGAGGAGAAGTCCAAGCTCGAGCGCTTCCTGCGCCGCGAGCTCGAGCTCGCGAGCATTGGCGAGGTCAGCTACCAGAACCTCGACGAGGCCAGCCAGCTCGACCGCGACTGCCTGGTGGAGCGGCACCTGATCAGCCGGGATCACGCCAGCGGACGCGGCGACCGCGGGGTCGCCCTCGAGCCCGAGGGCACGCTCTCGGTCATGGTCAACGAAGAGGACCACCTGCGGATCCAGGTGCTGCGCAGCGGCTTCCAGCCCAGCGCCGCCTGGAGGCACATCCTCGGGGTCGACCAGGCCCTCGAGTCGCGGCTCGACTACGCGTTCTCGCCCGACTTCGGCTACCTCACCGCCTGCCCCTCGAACGTGGGCACCGGCATGCGCGTGTCGGTCATGCTGCACCTCCCGGCCCTGGTGATCACCAAGAAGCTGAAGAAGGTGTTCAACGCGGTCAGCAAGATCAACCTCGCGGTCCGCGGCTTCTACGGCGAAGGGACGCACTCCCAGGGCGACTTCTATCAGATCTCGAACCAGATCACCCTCGGGCGCTCCGAAGACGAGATCCTGACCTCGATCAGCGACTACGTGCCCTCGATCGTCGAGTTCGAGCGCAACATGCGCAAGCGACTCCTCGGCGAGAGCCGGCGCGCGATCGAAGACCGGGTGTGGCGGGCCTTCGGGCTCCTGGGCCAGGCGCGGCTGATCTCGAGCGAAGAGACCATGGACTACCTCTCCGCCGTGCGCATGGGGGTCAACCTCGGGCTGATCGAGGCGCTCACGATCGCCGAGGTGAACGAGATGTTCCTCCACACGCAGCCCGCGCACCTGCAGAAGCACTGCGGCCGCGAGCTCGACAGCGCCGAGCGCGACGCCAGCCGCGCCGACTACCTCCGCGAACGCTTCGCCAAGCTGTAGCTAACCGGGGAGCTGGGTGATCAGGGCGCGGAACACGCGGCGGATCAGGGCCTCGAACTCGGGGTCGGAGAGCTTGGCCTCGAGCTTGACGAGGGGCTCGTAGGGGATCGCCTCGCCGCAGGCGGTGGCCACCGCGCGGTCGACCGCCTTGCGCAAGACCTGGTTCACCCGCTGGTCGAGCTGCTGCCCCTTCTCGCGCGAAAGCCGCCCGCCCTCGACCAACGACAGGCTCAGCTGCTGCCCCTGGGGCAGCAGCTCGAGGTTCACCTCGACCTCGGGGGCCAGGGTCTGCAGCTGAGCGGCCGAGATCCGGTTGCGCAGGTCGATCAGCCCCTGGCGCGCGGCGGCCTGCGCCCGCGCGGCGGTCGCGTCGTCGATCGACTGCTGGTTCCGCAGGAGGTAGGTCAGGAAGGGCGTCTGCGCCCCCTGGATCCGCCAGTCGGCGAGCGCGTCGATCAGCAGGTGCAAGGGCACGAGCTGGTAGCTCGAGAGCAGCCGAATCAGGAAGAACTCCTCCCACGACGGCATGCGCACCCCGAACAGGCGGACCTCGGGGGTCGGCGTGTGCGGCGGGCGGGCCGCGGCGAAGGCCCCGAAGGCCTGCGCCGCCGAGGCGGCGTCGGGCAGGCGGTCGTCGGGGTCCTTCTCGAGCAGCTTGTGCACGAGCTCGGCGAGGGCCACCGGGACGTCGGGCACCAGGTCCTGGAGCATGGGCGGCGCGTCTTGCACCTGGGCCTGGACCACGGCCATGACCCCCCCCTCGTTGAAGGGCGTGCTCCCGGTGAGCAGCTCGAAGGCGGTGATCCCCAGCGCGTAGAGGTCGGCGCGCCCGTCGACCTCGCCCTGGGTGATCGACTCGGGGGCCATGTATTGCGGCGTGCCCACGACCTCGTCGTTGCGGGTCAGCTGCGGGCTGTCGCTCCCCCGGGCGAGGCCGAAGTCGGCGATCTTGGCGATCCCCGAGGTGTCGACCATGACGTTCTCGGGCTTCAGGTCGCGGTGCACGATCCCGCAGCGGTGCACCGCCTCGAGCCCCTTGGCGATCTGGCTGAGGTAGTAGGTCGCGGTGGGCACGTCGAAGCGCTGCCCCGGCTCCTCGTTCTTGAGCTGCTTGAGCGACTTGCCGGCGACGAGCTCCATGACCGCGAAGGCGTAGATCCCGTCTTGCCCGGCCTCGACGATCCCGACCACGTTCGGGTCCTGGATCCGCTTGAGCAGCCCGGTCTCGCGCACGAAGCGCTTGAGCAGCACGGGGTCGCGCCCGTTGAGCTTGGGGTCGAGGACCTTGATCGCCACGTCGCGGTCGAGCCCGGTGTGGTGGGCACGGAACACCGTCCCCATGGTCCCGTTGCCGATCGGCACCAGGCCCGTGCAGCTTCCCAGCTGCTCGGGCACCTCGAGCATGAGGCGCTGGCTGTGGTGCCGCTGTTTTCGGCTACGCCGGGACTCGGGGCTCATGCTCCTGGGTTCTAGCACGGGGGTGCCCTGGCGCGGGGCTTGGGCGTAAACTGCTCGCTTCACTGTAGTGGCGCGCGCCCGCGCGTGCACAGCCCACGGAGGATTCATGAGCCACCCCGCCCTGGCCGAGCTCGGCCTCGCCGCCGTCAACGACGGCGCCGCCACCGGCCCCTTCTTCGCGACCTCGGGTCCGCTCCTGGACTCGATCAACCCCGCCACCGGGGAGGTCCTGGCCCAGGTGCGGCAGGCCCAGGCGGCCGACCTCGAGCGCGTCACCCAGGCCGCCGTGGACGCCTTCGCCAGCTGGCGCCTCGTGCCCGCCCCCCAGCGCGGAGAGGTCGTGCGCCAGATCGGCGAGGCCCTGCGCGAGCACAAGCAGGCCCTGGGCACCCTGGTCAGCCTCGAGTGCGGCAAGATCCTCGCGGAGGGCCTGGGCGAGGTCCAGGAGATGATCGACATCGCCGACTTCGCCGTCGGGCTCTCGCGCCAGCTCTACGGGCTCTCCATGCACTCCGAGCGCCCGGGCCACCGGATGTACGAGCAGTGGCACCCCCTCGGCCCAGTGGGGATCATCTCCGCCTTCAACTTCCCGGTCGCGGTGTGGGCCTGGAACGCCATGCTCGCCCTGGTGTGCGGCGACACCTGCGTGTGGAAGCCCTCGGAGGTCACCCCCCTGACCGCGATCGCGGTGCAGCACCTGGTGCAGCGCGTGCTCTCCAAGAACGGCTACGCCGAGGGGATCCTCGGCCTCGTGATCGGTGAGCTCGACGAGGTGGGCAAGCCCCTGGTCGCCGACCCGCGCTACCCGCTGATCTCGGCCACCGGCTCGTGCGCCATGGGCCGCGCGGTCGGCCCGGTCGTCGCCCAGCGCTTCGGGCGCAGCCTGCTCGAGCTCGGCGGCAACAACGCGGTCACGATCCTCGACGACGCCGACCTCGACCTCGCGGTGCGCGGGGCGCTGTTCTCGGCGGTCGGCACCGCCGGGCAGCGCTGCACCAGCCTGCGCAGGGTGCTGGTGCAGAAGGGGATCGCGGCCGCGTTCACCGAGCAGCTGGTCAAGGCCTACGGCTCGGTGCGGATCGGCGACCCCCTGGCCGAGGGCACGCTCATGGGGCCGCTGATCAACGCCCGCGCGGTGGCGGCCTTCAAGGGCGCGCTGCAGCAGGTCAAGGAGCAGGGCGGCGAGGTCCTCTGCGGCGGCGAGGTCTACGCCGAGGGCGCCTGCGCCAAGGGCTTCTTCGTGCAGCCCACGATCGTGCGCGCGCGCGCCGACATGCCGATCGTGCAGCAAGAGACCTTCGCCCCGATCCTCTACGTGATCGAGGTCGAGGGAATCGAGGAGGCGATCGCGGTCAACAACAGCGTGCCCCAGGGGCTCTCGAGCGCGGTGTTCACCCTGAACATGCGCCACGCGGAGCGCTTCTTGACCGCGGCGGGCAGCGACTGCGGGATCGCCAACGTGAACATTGGCACGAGCGGCGCCGAGATCGGCGGCGCCTTCGGCGGCGAGAAGGAGACCGGCGGCGGCCGCGAGGCCGGCAGCGACTCCTGGAAGGCCTACATGCGCCGCCAGACCTGCACGATCAACTACTCGACCGAGCTGCCCCTCGCCCAGGGGATCGTCTTCGGCTGAGTTTCAGGGGGCCTCTCCGAGGCCCCCTCGCCCTGCTTTCAGGGGGCCTCTCCGAGGCCCCCTCGCCCTCCTTTCA
>JAGQRJ010000625.1 GCA_020425635.1 Planctomycetota bacterium
CAGCGCGGCCGCGCTCGGATAGCGCGCGCTCGGGTCCTTTTACAGGCAGCGCGCGCAGATCGCGGAGAGGGCCGGGTCGACCTCGGGCGGCAGCGGCTCGTAGGGCTTGTGCATGACCGCCACGAGCAGGTTCATGGCCGAGGCACCGCGAAACGGCGGGTGCCCGGCGAGCAGCGCGTAGAGCGTCGCCCCCAGCCCGTAGACGTCGGTGGCGGGGCCGAAGCGCGCGCGCTCGCCCGCGGCCTGCTCGGGGGCCATGTAGGCCGGGGTCCCCAGCACCTGGCCCGTCTGCGTCAGGGTCTCGCGCTCGACGTCCTTGGCGATCCCGAAGTCGGTGACCCGCGGCTGCCCCGCGCGGTCGAGGAGCACGTTGGCGGGCTTCAGGTCGCGGTGCAGGACCCCGGCCTGGTGCGCGGCCTCGAGCGCGTCGCTGAGCTGCGCCAACAGCTCCGCGGCACGCCGCGCCTCGAGGGGTCCGTCGCGCTTGAGCACTTCGTCGAGGGCTTCGCCCTCCACCAGCTCCATGACGAGGTACGGGTGCTGGCCCTCGTGCCCGTACGCGTGCACGGCCACGATCCCCGGGTGCGCGAGGCGGCCGAGGGCCTGAGCCTCGGCCTCGAACCTCGCCACCGCCTGGGGCGAGGCCGCCTCGCTCAAGAGCAGCTTCAGCGCGACCTCGCGGTCGAGCTCGGGGTGGCGCGCGACCAGCACCACGCCCATGCCGCCCCGCGCCAGCTCGCGCACCACGCGATAAGGACCGACCTGCGACCTCGTGGGATTCTCCCCCCCGCGGCTCCTCGCCGCGTTTGGATCCTACCGGGCTACTCGGAGGCGCGCGGCTGGAGGAAGCTCGCGAAGCGCTCGAGCTCGGCCTCGAGCTCCCTGCGGAACGCGGCCTCCCGCGGGCGGGAGGTGACGTAGCCGACCTCGGGCTCGACGCCGGACTCCTTCGCGCTCACGTTGACCCAGCCGACCATGCGGTCGCGCCAGAGGAGGGGCATGGCGTAGTAGCCGCGCACGCGCTGAGCCACGGGGGTGTAGGCCTCGAAGCGGTAGGCCCAGCCCCAGAGGTGCTCGAAGCGCCGGCGGTCGTGGACCAGCGGGTCGAAGGGCGCCAGGATCCGCACGCGCTCGGGCGGGTCGCGGGGCGGCGGGGCGTCGACGGGGACGAGGTAGGGCACCCCGTCCACCGCCTCCTCGCGCAGCTCGTCGCCGCGGATCAACTGCTCGAGCGCCTGAGGCCCCGCCTGGGGGTCGAGCAGCGCGCGGCCCAGGCGCGCGAGGATCGCGCGCACGGTCGGCTTCGGCGCCGGGGCGAAGACCCGCGCGACCAGCCGCGCCAGGCGGAGCAGGCGCTCCCGCGCGGCGACCTCGGGCACCGGCGGGGCCGGTTCGTAGAGGCGGATCCCCTGCTTGCGCCCGGCGACGCGCAGCAGCCCCCGGCGGTGGAGGACCTCGAGCGCGAGCTTCGTGGCTTGGGAGTGACCCCCCCAGCCGTTGCGCTCGCGGCGGCGGCCGAAGTGGGCGTCGAGGTCGCGCGGGTGCACGGGCGCGAGGCTGGGGACCAGGGCGAGCACGCGCCGCTCGAGCTTCGACAGCGGGCGAGGGTGGCGGCGCGGGTGCAGGCAGCTCCAGGTCTCGCGGGTCATGAAGCCGTAGGCGTAGAGCATGGCCTCCTCGAGGCCGAGGTCCGCGTAGGCCAGGTCGAGGTCGCCCACCCGATACCCCGTGACCCGCGGGCGCAGGATCAGGTCCTGGGCCCGCGCGGGCGCGCGGATCGGATCTGCCTGCACGAAGCCCAGCCAGGCCACGGCCTCGCCCAGCCCGCGCGGCTCGAACAGGGAGTGCGCGATCGCCTGCGCGCGCAGCTGGGTCCGACGACGTGAAGTGCGCTTGGCTGCCACGGACGAGAGCGTAGCGCGGGGCGTCCGCGGATCAATCCGGGAGCAGGTCGAGGGCCACGAGCCGGGCGACGTCTCCGGGCCCAGAGAGCTCGCGCAGCGCCGCGCGCGCCTTGGCGACCTGCTCCACGCGCGCGGCCTGCGCGGCGCGGAAGGCCGCGAGCAGCTCCGCGTCGCGGACCTCGTCGCGCTCGACCGCGAGGCGCTCGAAGAGCTCGAAGCGCTCCCAGGCCTCGGCCTGGTCGGCCGCGAGGATCGTCTGCACGTGGGGCTGGAGCACCGTCGCCGCCTCCTCGCCCAGGCTCTGGATCACCCGCCGCCCGCGCAGCGTGGCCTCGTTGGCCAGGCGCTTCCAAGTGTCGAGCCGCACGCGCTGCCGCTCGTCGAGCAAGCGCTTGGCCTGCTCGCGGAGCCAGTCGCGCAGCCCCTCCCGCCGGTAGGCCTTGAGCCGCTCGCGGGCGACCTGCTGCGCCTGGAGCAGGGCCTGCAGCTGCGCCTTCTCGAGGCGCAACACCTCGCGCAGGTCGCGGGGCCCGAGCTCGTGGAGCGCGGGCAGCTTGCAGAAGCCCGTCCATTGGTCTTCGCTGAGGGCTTGCCTCCAGGCGGCGAGCAGCTCGGCGCGCGCCGCGCGCAGCTCGTGCGCGATCGCTGTCTGGGCCTGGGCGCGCAGGCCCGCGAGCTGCTCGTGTTGGTCGGGGCGCAGGGTCAAGGCTTCGGGGAAGCCGTCCATGTCCAGGCGCTGCGCGACCTCCCGCTGCAGCCCCTCGAGCTCGTCCTCCGCCCAGGGCGGGCTCGCCTCGGGGGAGGTGACCCAGGTCTCGTCGCCCAGGGCCTTGCCCGCGTCCTCGGGCTCGGGCGCGGCGCCGCTGGGTGCGGCCAGGACCAGGGCGAGCAGGCAGACGGCGCAGGGCAGGCGATCGGTCACACCCCGACGCTAACGGATCGCCCTGGGCGGAGCCAGACCGGCGAGCGGGCGGCTACTTGGACGACCTGCCCAGCGCTTCGACGACGCCGGCCGTGGGAGGCCGCGGCGCCGGGGGCGCCTTCGACTCGAGCCGGGCGAGCAGGGCGTCGAGGGGCTTCGACGTGCCGCGGTTCGAGAGCCGCAGCACGCCGTCGCGGTAGGCGACGACGGTCCCTTCGGGGAGGGCGTAGCGCCCGGCCCCCAGCCGCTTCACGCCGCCGCGCTTGCGCCGGGCCTGCGCCTCGAAGCCCCGGAGGGCCTTCTCCGCGAGCTCGCGTCCCTCGGGGTCGAGCACGAAGCTCCCGGCGCGGACGCCGGGGGCCCTGCGCGTGGCGCCGCGGCGCACGACCGTCGTCCCGGAGTGGGCGTGCTCCAGGGCGCGGGCCAAGGCGTCGCGGGGCGGCTTTCGGGGAGGCCAGCGGTCGTCGTCGCCGGGCAGCTTGCGAACCCGGCTCGCGCTGAGGGCGGCCAGCGCGGGCTCGAGCTGGTCCTCCGTGGCCCCCGTGACCACGAACAGCTCGCGCCCGCGTTGCCTGACGGCGAGGCGCTTGTCGCGCGGGAGGCCTTGCAGGAGCGGGCCGAGCGGGAGCGCGAGGCGCGCCTCCGCGGCGTCGGCCGCCGTGTCGAAGGTCAGGGCCCACACGGTGAGCACTTGCCCGGTCGACGTGTTGCGGAGCACGCGATACTGGTCGCCGTCCCACCCCGCGGCGGCGCGAGGGCCCGCGAGCCAGCCCAGGCCGAGCTCGCCGAGGGTGTTGACGTCGAGCGTCTCCCACGCCCCGGGGAGCTTGGTCGAGGGGTCGGCGACGCTCACCTGGCTGGGCAGGTCGCGGTTTTTGCGGAGGTAGCGCTCGGGGTGCAGGATCTGCTCGCTCGAGCGCGGCGGATCGCGATACAGCGCGTCGAGCTTGGACAGCCCGCCGGCGGCGCGCACCGCGCGCGCGAACTCCGCCCCCGCGGCGTAGGGGAAGTCGGCCTTGGCCGCGATCCAGGTCTTCGCCGCGAAGGGCGAGTCGCGGGGTGGCTCGGGCGGCCGGTTCGCCAGCCGGTTCGCGATCTCGCCCCCGATCAAGGTCGCGATCCCCTCTTCGACGGCGTCGTCGGCGAGGGTCGCGTCGAACACGGGCGCGCCGCTGGCTGTCTTGGGGACGCCGCCGCGCACGGCGTCGAGGTCGAAGTGCTGGTCGTGCAGCGCGTGCAAGAGTTCGTGCGCCGAGACCTCGGTCGGGTCGTCCCGCTTGCGCTGGATCACCACGAGGGTGCCCTTGCGAAACGGGGCGAAGCCGTCGTCGGTCAGGTAGAAGCCGCCCTCGGATTGCTTGAGGTCCTGCTCCTCGGCCTCGGCGAGCTTCGTCACGCGGGGGATCAAGCCCAGCGACTTCCACGCGACCTCGGTCGGGTCGGGCCCCTCTGGCGGGCCTGGCGCTTCGGGCTCGCGAGGACGGGCCAGGTCGGCGTCGCGCAAGGCCTGGAGCTTCTGGGGGGTGAGCACCGCGCTGGGCACCGCGCGCTTGAAGCGCAGCCCGCGGGCCGCCTCGACCACGGCGCGGTAGCGCTCGTAGAGCTGGGTGTTCGTCTCCTGAGCCGTCGCGGTCGAGGCCCCGGACGCGAGCAGCGCGGAGCAGGTCAAGCACAGGGGGAGCGAGAGTTTGCGCACGATCATTCCTACCTCGGAGCGACCGATCGCAAGCCCGGGGCCGGGCGTAAGTCTTGCTGCGCGAACGCGAATCGGGCCGTTGCCCCCCGCCCGCGAACCCGAAGGGGCGGCGACCTGCAACACTTCTGTGCGGGCCGCGGGCGCGGGGTCAGCGCGGGGCGGCGCCGGCCTCGGCGGGCGCCGGGGCGGCGCGGACCACGAACAGGCGCGCCTCGCTCGACTTCGGCACGGCCATGTAGTTCAGCCCGCGGCTGCGGGTCACCCGCACCGTGCGCTCTTGCAGCTCGAAGCTCTGCACGGGCCCCCGCTTCTCGAGGGCCGTGACCGCGGCGCTGAGGTCGACGGCGATCGGATCCTCCTCCCCGGGGAGCACGACCTTGAAGCGTCCGCGACCGAGCTTGGTGATCACGACGGGCGTCTCGCCGGCCGACCCCAGGTGGTAGCCCTGCGGCGTGCGCGTGGCCTCGACGGTGCGCACCTCTCCGGTGGCTGGGTCGAGCACGTCGATCGCGAGCTGCGCGGCGTCGGCGGGCCCCAGCAGGCAGCTGAGGACCATGAGCGCGATCATGAACAGGTCGACCACGGGAACCTCCTCGACACGGGTTGGGGCACGGTAGCCCACGGGCGCCGCGCGAGCACGCCCGGCCCGCTACTCGAGCTCGCTCGTGTCGATCACGTAGAACTCCGAGAACCCGCAGCCGCGGCACACGTAGACCTCGAACTGACCGAGGTCCCGCGCCTCGATCGGATCCGAGCGTCCCAGCGCGAGGCAGAGCGCCGCGTTGCCGTCGCCCCGATCCATGACGCAGGCCGAGTGGTGGACCTGCGACGACGTGCACTTGGGACATGTTCCGCGCTTCATGCTGCCTCCTGGCCAGGCCACCCTGACAGGAGCGCGCGGCGCGAGCCACGTCCGTGTCGCGGAGACCGCCTAGTTCACGCGGCGATACACCCCGCGCGTCTCGGTCTTGAACGTGGTCTCGCTGCGCGGCCCGCGGAAGCCCAGGTGCAGGTGCGGCCCGCCGGTGCTCGTGCCCGCCTGGTGCCAGATTACCTCGTAGCCGCCGTCGGTGAGCACCTGCTCGCGGTTGCTGCGCAGGAGCTCGAAGGCCTCGCTCAGCGAGAGCCCGGTGAGCGTGAAGTCCGCCGCGCGGTGGGCGAGGTGCAGGCTGGTCCGCGACCCTCCCCGGGGCACGTGGTCGCGGTCGCCGCTGGTGACGCGCACCGACCGCCCGCTGAGCGCGGCGAGCCGCTGCAAGGCCGCGCGCACCTCGGCCGACGACACCGTGAAGCCGCGGTAGTTGACGCGCCCGCCGGCGGGGGAGACGTCGAGCCGCGCGCTGTGCTCGGCCTCGGCGCGCTCGGGCGCGACCTCCTCGCCGGGCCCCGGGACGTAGACCAGCACCCCGCCCTTGATCCGCTCGATCACCTCGCGGGCCTCCTCGGGGTCGAGCGCCGGGCCGCCGAGGCTCAGCGGCACCGGATCGCCGGGGCGCGTGCGCTCGCGCGCGGCGTAGATCGCCAGGCCGCGGGCGCGCGCGTTGGAGTTGGTGTCGCTCAGCCCGTCGAGGCGCAGCGCGTAGCCGAGCTGCGCCGAGCTGAAGGTCTCGGCGGTGCGGAACACCCCCACGCTGCTCGCGCGGTTCGGACGCCCCGCGTCGCGCGCGTTGGAGAAGCGCTGGGCGTAGCCCGAGTCGAGGGGGTCCGAGTCGGCCCCGTGCCCCACGCGGTATCCCTGCACGCGCCGCGTGTTCCGGTCGACGACGAAGAAGCGACGCAGCGAGCTGTGGACGCCGTAGTCGACCACCACCAGGACGTCGGAGCGGAAGCCCCGAGGGTTGGCGCGGAGCCTGGCCTCAGCCTCCCCGATCAGGCGGTTGAGCCGCGCGACGGGGTCGCGCGGGGGCGCGGGGGTGCTGCGCCGTCCGCGCCGCGTCGCGCCTGGGCGGGGGTCGCCGCGGTCCGGAGCGTCCGGGGACGCGTCCCTCGACCCGTCTTCCGCGGCGCCGAAGAGGTCCACCCCGAAGGCTCGCAGCACCTCTTGC
>JAGQRJ010000626.1 GCA_020425635.1 Planctomycetota bacterium
CTCAGCAGCCGCTCGAGCTGCGCGGGCTCGAGCGGCTTGACCAGGTGCGCGCTGGCCCCGCGCGCGATCGCGTCGATCGCGTTCTCCGCGCTGGGGTTGGCCGTGATCACAACCACCCGCGGGGCGGGCTCGAGCGCGAGCAGCTCGGGGAGCACCTCGAGCCCGCTCTTGCCGGGCAGGTTCAGGTCGAGCAGCACGACCGCGGGCGGGGCCTCGCGCGCCTCGCGCAGCCCCAGCTCGGCGCTGGGGGCGGTCACGATCGCGTGCCCGAGCGCGCGCACCTGGGCCGTGATCGAGGCGCTGACCGCGGCCTCGTCCTCGACCAGGAGCACGTGTCCGCTCACGCGGCGCCGCCGGGCTCCGCGGCGGCCGGGTGCGGCTCGGGGGTCGGCGCGAGCAGCGGCCAGCTCGCCACGAAGCGCGCCCCGCGCCCGTCGCTGGGCGCGCACTCGAGGGTCGCGCCGTGGGCCGCGGCCAGCCGGCGCGAGAGGTAGAGGCCCACGCCCAGGCCCTTGCTCTTGGTGCTCACGAAGGGGGCGAACAAGCGCGCGCGGACCTCGGGCGCGACGCCCGGGCCCTCGTCCTCGACCGTCAGCCGCCAGCGGCCGCCCTCCAGCGCGCTCGCGCAGCGCACCACGCCGCCGGCAGGCATGGCGTCGGCGGCGTTGAGCACGAGGTTCAACACGACCTGGCGCACCTGCGCGGCGTCGGCCGAGACCTTGGCCCCGCCCACGAGCGCGAGCTCGGCGCGCACCCGGCGGTGCTCGAGCTGGTGCGCGAGCAGGGTGAACACCGCCTCGACCGCCTGGTCGGGGTCGATCTCCGAGCGCAGGGTCCGCACCGGCAGCCCCACGCAGCGCAGGCCGTCGGTGAGCAGGGTCAAGCGCTCGGCCTCGTCCTCGATCAGCTCCAGCGCGTGGGCCTCCGGGCGCGGCCCGAGCTGCTGGCGCGCGCTGCGCGCGAGGGTCCGGATCGCCCCCAGCGGGTTGCGCACCTCGTGGGCCACCGAGGCCAGGAGCCGGATCAAGCTCGAGGTCTGCGCCGCGCGCACGCGCCGCTCGCTGTAGGCCCCGAGCAGCACGGCGAGCAAGACCGCGAGCACGGCCACGCCGACCACCGGGAGCCACGCAGCCCGCGACTGCGCGGCGATCAGGTCGGCGGGGTAGAGCACGAACACCGCCCCCGACGACGGCCCCGAGCCGGTCGGCGCGACCCCGAGGGTGTAGTCCTCGCCCCCGATCCGACCGGCGAAGATCCGCGCCCGGCCTCGAGCTCCGGGGAGCTGCGTCGGCTGGAAGTCCCCGAGGGTCGCGGCGTCGAGGCTCGAGGCCACCACCTGCCCCTCGGCGTCGGTCGCCACGACGTCGGCGCCTATGAAGTTGGCCACGCGCTCGAGGGCCTGGTCGTTGAGCGGGAAGCCGCTCCCGCCGATCAAGCGCGCCGTGTGCAAGAGCTCGCTCTCGACCCGGTGCTCGACCGCCTGCCCCGTGAGCTGGATCGTGAGCGCCGCGGTCGCGACCACGAGCCCCAACGCCGAGGCGAGGAAGAGCGCGGTGAGTCGCGGAGCGGGCAGCGAGATCGGGGGCGAGGTCATTCGGTAAGCGTCCAGCGCCCAATGTCTTAGCACGCCGCGGGGACGGCCGGCAACGCGCAGTCCCCCGACGCCCGCGCGGACCACCCGCCCGCCGGGCGCCGGGTTCCCGGTTCCTCCGGGGCGCGCGCCTGGGGTGCTGTATCCTCTCGCCACCCTCGCCGGAGGGTCCGCGCGCGCGCCGACTCCGGCGCGCCCACCCCCCGAGGCCCGCCGCGTGCTTCAGACCTACCTGTTGATCGTGTTCGTGGCGGCGGTGCTCCAGGGGCTCTCGGGGTTTGGCTTCGGCCTGGTGTGCATGAGCGTGCTCCCGTTCTTCGTGCCCGTGCGCTTCGCGGTGGTCCTGATCAGCGTGCTGCGCGCGGTGCCCGTCGCCACGCTCCTGATCCAGCTCCGCCGGCACCTCGAGTGGCGCCGGATCGCCCCGCTGCTGCTGGGCGCCGTGGCCGGGGTCCCGGTGGGGGTGTGGTTCCTGCGCACGGCGAGCCCGACCGCGGTGCGGGTCGCGCTGGGGGTCGTGCTCACCAGCTATGCCCTGTGGGCGCTGTTCCGCCCGACCCCAGCCGAGCGCCCCGAGCCCGCCCGCGGCTGGGGGCTCCTCGCCGGCGCCCTGGGCGGCGTGCTCGGCGGCGGCTTCAACACCGGCGGTCCGCCGGTCGTGCTCTACGCGGCGGTGGCGGGCTGGCAGCGCGACATGCTGCGCGCCTCGCTCTCCTGCTACTTCTCGACCGTGATCGTGGTCCAGCTCAGCCTGTTCGCCGGCTCGGGGATCCTGACCCTCGACGTGCTCCGCGTGCAGCTGCTCGCCGCCCCCGCGGTGATCCTCGGCACCTGGCTCGGGAGCAAGCTCGCCAGCCGCGTGCCCCAGGCCCGCTTCCAGCGCGGGCTGCTGGTGCTGATCCTGATCCTCGGCCTCACCTTCCTCGTGCGCTCGCTGCGCGGCTTGATTTCGTAGGGGGCTCTGCCTGAGCCCCCTCGCCCTCGCAGCAAAGCTGCTCGCGCTCACCCCAAAGGGCCGCTGGCGCTCGCGCCGCTCAGGGGGCTCTGCCTGAGCCCCCTCGCCCTCGCAGCAAAGCTGCTCGCGCTCACCCCAAAGGGCCGCTCGGGCCCGAATTGCGCCGCGGATCGTGACGCAGGCCTGATAGCCTGAAGCCATGCCGTTGCTCGCGTTCCTGTTCGTGGTCGTGCCCCTGGTGGAGCTCTACCTGCTCCTCCAGGTCGGGCAGGTCCTCGGGCTGGGGGCCACGGTCGGGCTCGTGCTGGTCACGGGCCTGCTCGGCGCGGCCCTCGCCCGGCAGCAGGGCGCGGCGGTGCTGCGCAAGCTCGAGGCCGCGGCGGCGAGCGGCGAAGGCGTGGGCCAGACCCTGGCCGAGGGCGCCCTGGTGCTGGTCGCCGGGGTGCTGCTCTTGACCCCCGGGGTGCTCACCGACGCGGTCGGGCTGGCGCTCTTGATCCCGCCGGTGCGGCGCCGGGTCGCCCCCGCCCTGGCGCGGCGCTTCGTGCGCCGCGCCCAGGCTAGCGCCCACGTCCACGTGCAGAGCTTCCTCCACCGCGGCGGGCCCCTCGGCGGGCAGCTCGGCGGGGGCCCTTGGGGACCGGCGGCGCCCTCGCCCTCGGAGGAGGTGATCGACGTCCCGGTCGAGGTCCGCGACGTCCCGCAGGGGTCCGACCGCCCGGCCTGAGGCCGACCCGCGGCGCCCCCCCTGCGACCCTGGTTCCGCTACCCTCGGGCCCGATCGGAGGACCCCATGCGGACCGCCTTGCTCCTGACGCTCCTGCTCAGCGCGAGC
>JAGQRJ010000627.1 GCA_020425635.1 Planctomycetota bacterium
GCGCTCCCCAGGAAGACCGCGCTCTGGGGGGAGAAGGACGGCCCGTCGGGTCCCGAGCAGAGCAGGAGGTCGGTCGTGACGTTGGGGTCGACGCGTGCGCTGCGCGTCGCGGCGCCCGTCGCCGGCGCCGGACAGCGGACGTCGAAGGTCTCGAGCGGTCGTCGACCCCGGCGCAGGGCGCGGGCCATGTCCACGTCCTCCTCGGCGACCAGGCGTCCGTCGCAGTAGACGCTGACCTCCAACTCGACCGGCGCCTGGTCGCTGACGTCGTGGAACACGAGCAGCGCTTGGCAGGAGCGGGGCCCCGGCTGGAGTTCGTAGGCGATGTCGTAGTTGGAGCCGAACCATCGCGCGGGGTTGAGCGCGCCGCGCTCGTGGAGGCGGCGGCGTGGTCCGAAGGCGAAGGCGAACCGCCTCCCCCCGCCAGCGGGCTCGCGTGAGTCGTAGACCGCGAACTGGAGCGGCGTTTCCAGGAGGGTCTCGAAGTCCTCGCGGGTCTGGCTGCTGGATCCGCGGCTGCCCGTGACGCCGATCCCGCCCCAGGAGCCCAGGACCTGACCCGCATACTCGCTGACGAGGCGAGTGAGGGCCCTCTCCTGGCTGACCATGCCCGAGTATTCGGGGCTGAGCAGGTAGACGCTGAAACGCGGCGTCCCGGTCTTCTTCGCCTTGACCACGAACTCGACGACGACGAAGCGGCGCCGACCGCCGAGGTCGACGTAATTGTTGAAGGACAGGTCGAAGCGCAGGAGGGCGGCGCGGCTCCGGCGGTCGAGGAGCCGCGTGTCACCGAGGAACAGGAGCTGGTAGGAGGAGAGGAGCTGGGCACCCTCGACCTGCTGGCGCAGCTGCTCGGCGAAGGTGAGCCCCGGCTGGAGTGGTCTGGGGTATGGCGGGTAGGGGTAGTAGACCGACGGACGACGACGTCCGGCCCGCGCCCACGCGCGGGCGCCGGGGTCCTGCAGGCTCGGGGGCTCGGGCAGCGGGGCGTCTGGATCCGCCAGGTTCACCCCGAGCGTGGTCCGTGTGCGCTCGTCGGTTCGGAGCCCGAAGGCCTCCTGGTAGTCACCAGGCCGGATCTCGCTGGCGAGCAACTCGAGACGGGAACGCTGCGCAGAGAGCGTGCGCAGCACCTGGTCGTCCCCGTAGACCTTGGGCTCCGAGACGGTCACGTCGACGAGTGGAGCGGCGCAGCCTGCGAGGGTGAGGACGACGAACAGCTGGAGGCGAGCGGGCGGCACGTCAACGCTCCAGGACGCGCAGCACGAGCGTCCCGTCCAGCAGGTCGTCCTCGTCCGGGTCCTCGTCGACGCTCCCCTCGTCGGCATGGACCGCCACGAGGTCGGGGAGCGCAGTGGAGAAGGGGCGCGTCCCGTCGTAGCGGGCGCGGAGCAGCTCCAACGTGGCCCGAACCTCCGCGAGCTGGTCGACGCCGGTCTGGCTCTGCTCCCGGCGGGCCTTGAGCCGCACGTGAACCTCGTAGGGGTGCACCTTCACCTGGTCCCCGCCCCCGCGGCCGTGGGGCTCGGTCTCCTGGGGACGGATCCACACCTCGAGCCCCGTGCGGGTGACCTTCTGGGGCTGGCGGCCCCCATAGACGGCTGTCGCAGGGAGCCCGAGGGCGCCGGCCACGTCGGCGCGGAGCTGGAGGACCAGGTCGTCGTGGAAACTCACCGCGCCGACCTCCGGTCCTCAGCCTCGACCTGGCGGGCGAGCTCGCGCTCGAGCTCGCTCGCGAGCCGGTCCGTGTCCACGGACACGACCCGGCCCCGCGGGCGCTGGCGCTTCGTCCCCCGCCACCAGAGCACGAAGCGCTTGCCGATCCGGCTGGGGCTGAACACGAACCCCCAGCGCTCGTGGCGGACGAGGTCAGGGCGCTGGACCTCTTGGGCGAGCGAACCGCCGACGGGACCCCGGTTGCCTTCGTGCGGGACGCGGGGCGCGCCGCCGCGGACGGCGCGCGCGTAGGCCCGCTGCAGGGCACGCGCGAAGGGTGTCATGACCTTGCGGAGCCGGAACTTCACGGGGCCCCCTCGCTGAAGGGGACCGCGGTGGGGTTCTGGACCGCTGGGACGCCTTCGGTCGCCGTGCGCGGACCGTCGCCCTCGTCCAGGCGCGGGCGCACGTCTTCGAAGAACGCGGCCGAGCGGGCGAAGAGGGCTTCGGGGTCCTCACTCCCGAGTGATCCCGCCTCCGCCAGGACCCCCAGGAACTGCCATGCGACCGCGTTCTCGTAGACGAACGCGTTGACGAGGCGCTCGGGGTCGACGCCTCGGGCGAAGAGCTTGTCGTGGATCGTGCTGCTCGCCGAGCGGAGCAGGTCGTGGAGGTCCAGCTCCCCGGACGCCTCCAGGTTGCGGAGGTCGGTTCGCCCGGTGAGCTGGACGACCCGCTCGACCGTGGCGACCAGGGGCTCGTCGCGGCGGAATGCCATGGCTCACCCTCCTACGGCGCCGGCGCCTGGGGCACGACGCGGAACACCATGACGGCGTTCGGATTCAGGACCACTGGCAGGCCGTACCAGCCGGCGTAGACCCGGATCCCGACCGGGTCGTCGCGGACCTTGGCGTATGCGTAGCTCCCGCGTAGCTCGGTGATAAGGCTGGTCGCCTGACCTGGTTCACTGATCACTGGCCCGGCCGGGACATGCACCTTGCCTTCCGCCCAACCGAGGACTTGCTGCAAGCGCGCCTCGCCGGGCAGCACCAGCACGTGGTCGGCTGGGAAGTAGCGCGTAACAGGGCCGTTCTCGGGCTTGTAGGTCCCGTCAGTGAACTGCCAGTTGAGCCCGGCCAGGATCTCCCACTGCGGATTCACGCCGCTGAGGTTGAGGTTCCGCAGGATCACGGTCCCGAGCGGCTCCCGTGCGAACTCGCGGATCTCGTTGTTCTGGACGAGGTACCCCTCGACCCCAGGTTCTGTGATCCCGATCGCAGGGCGGAGGCCAGCTTGGTCCTTGAACAGCCGCTTGAGACGGATCATCTCGGCCGAGCGGATCTTGGTCGTGGGGTCGGCCCACGAGTCCTGGGCCTGCCCCATGAAGTTGCCGAACTCGACCGTGAAAGCGACGTCGCTGCCCGGGACGGTCTGCGGCGTGACGTCGATCTTGCCCAGCAGCGCGCCGCAAGCGAGGAACTCCTTGGTGTTGGCGATAAGGTTCGCCATGTCCTCCAACTCAGCGCTCAACACGGCCTCGGCATCAGCCGTGTCCGAGCCAGGTGCGCGGCTCAGAAACAGGTGCGGCGCAGGCAAGTCCTTGTAGACCTTCACCATGGCCATGGCGCTCGTGCGCTTGCGCCGGCCCAAGCGCTTGGCGCGCGTGTGCGGGCTGTCAGGGCCAGAGATTGGGGCCAGGTGGCGGGAGAACTCGATCTCGTCCCAGGTCGCGGAGTCGCCCAACGGAAGCAGGGGACGCGCAGAGCGTGAGAACAGCGCCGAGCAGCTGCGGTTCTCGGCCTGTTCCACGAAGGTGCGGATCAGGCCCGAGAGGGTTTCGACCGAGAGCAGGTCGTCGAGGGGGGTTACGGACATGGCTAGCTCCTGAACACCGATCCGCGGCGCGCGAGCACGACGCGGGCTTCGGGGGTGAGGCGGAGGAGCTCGCGTTCGTCGAAGTGGCCAGCCATGAGCGTCGGGGCCAGGGCGTGGATCCGCGCGCCGGCCAGGTCGCGCAGCTCGGCCTTGCCGTCGGTGACGCGGTAGTTGGCGTCGACGCCGTGGCCGGCGATCCCCTGTGCGCCGAAGGCGGCGTCGAGGGACGAGCGCACGTGGAGGTAGGCCTGGGCGCCCGCGGCGCGCGTGCGGACCCGCACCAGGCCGTTTGGGTCCTCGTCAGCGAGGAACAGGGTGGCGAAGGCCGGGCTCTGGTTGAGGGCGTCGATCGCGGTCGCGTTGTCGTTGACACCGGCCGCCAGCGGGATCGTGAATCCGAAGCCCTCGGCCAGGCTGACGGTCACCATGGTCCCGCCCCAGGCGGCGTCGGCTGGCGCCTGCGACGAGACGCTCGCGGGCTGGTTGCGCTCACCGCGCGCGTTCTCTGCGTCGGTGTAGCGGCCGGAGCCAGCCTCGCGCACGATCACCGTCCCCGGGAGGATCCGGTGCGCCGGCGTGAGCGGGCTGCTGGCGCGGTAGTCGACGACGACGTCCTGGCCGCGCACCAAGCCTTCCTTGGTGACGACGTAGCGTCGGTCCTCGTACTCCTGGGTGTAGATCCCGGGGAGCTTGGTCACGCGGCACCTCCACCGGTGGGCGGGATCTGGCTGACGATCTCGGTCCCGTCCTCGGACAGCTCGACCCGCCAGCCGCGGCGGCGGAGCACCCGCGCGCGAGCGGCCACCGAGGCCTTCTTGGCGTCATGGCTCTCCGCGAGCGGCTGGACCCCGCCGCGCTGGAAGGGCTCCTGGCCCAGGGCCTCGCTGCGGGCGAGGAAGGCCTGCCCCAGGAGGCGGGCGGTGTCGGCGTCTCCCGCCTCGAGCAGCGCCTCGACCTTGGCCAGGTCGGCAGCCGGAATCGGGGCGTTCAACGCCGCGGCCTCGGTGCGCAGCATGGCGAGGAAGGTCTCGCCCTCCTCCTGGCGGCGCGCCTCCTCCGCCTGGCGATAGGCGGCCACCGTCTGGCGGAGCGCCTCCAGCTCGCTGCGGAGGGCGTCGACCCGCGCCCGAAGCGCCCCGAGCTCCGGCTCGGGGAGAGCTGCCTCGGCGTGCTCCTCCTCTTCGAACGCGTCGCCGAAGTAGCGTGCCAGGAACGCCAGGGCGCGGGTCTTCGCCTGTTCTCTGCCAATGCGAGCCACGATCCGGTCGAGCGCGCGGACGGCGCCCTCGGTCAGCTCGCTGGGGGTGTCGGTGCCGGCGTGGAGGCCGATCGGGTTGGCGGCCGGGTCGGCCACCCAGTCGCCGCGCAGCAGGTCGCGGCGCGACGCGATCCGCGCTCGCGTGACCTCGGCGTCCTCGGCCGCTTCGAAGCCGAAGCGGGCGACGACCGAGATCCCGAGGCTCCTGGGGTCCTCCTCCGCGCGGTCCATGAGGTAGACCGGCGCCGGGACGTCGAGCCCGTCTGGGCGGATCGTGTAGGCCGTGCGGTCGAAGGCGAAGTCGCCGACCGAGCGCCAGGCGACGGTGGGCTCCTTCCCGCACTCTGGGCAGGCCTGTGCGTGCGCCTCAACGCCGCAGGTGCGGCAGAGGAGGAAGGGCTCGCTGTGGACGTTCTGCCAGCGGCCGAGGTGGCGGCCGAGGCCATCGGCGCTGAGGTCCGAGTGGGTCCAGCGTCCCCGCATGCCCTCCGCGAACTCGGTCACCTGCTCGACGGTCGTGCGGTCCACGTCGAACCCGTGACCGGCGGCAGGCCCCGACGTGATCAGCGACACGCCTTCGATTCGCCCCGGGTAGGAGCGGTCGACCGTCAGGCGGGAGGCCTGCTGGGGCAGGACCTCCAGCCGAACGAGCGTCTTGTCATGGGTCTGGGTCGCCATGGTTAGAACGCGTAGTGGAGGGCGAGGGCGAAGGTGTCCTGGCCGCTCCGGCTGGGCCGGCCCCGGTGACCGAGGAAGGCGTCGTCGGCGGATGAGAAGTCGCGGCGGTACTCGAAGCGCAGCGACGCGTTCTCGAGCAGGTTCACGGCCAGGGTCGCGGTGAGCTCACCGAGCGCCTGGTCGGTCCCAGTGCGAGCGCCGCCCTGGTCCCGCAGGTAGCTGCCGCGCAGGCCGAGCGTGAAGCGGTGGTAGTCCGCGTCCTCGACCTTGAGGAGCCCCTGCTGGAGCGCGACCATCACGCCCCCGAACTTGGCGGTCTCGTCAGGGAACGTCTCCTGCCCGTAGAGCAGGGCAGCCCGCAGCTCGGTGCCCTCGACGGGCGCCCAGCGCGCGGCCAGCTCCACGGCCCAGCGCAGGTCGTCCTCTTCGTCGATGTGGCTGAATGACTGGTTCTGGCGCTCGGCGCCCACGACCCAGTTCAGCGCCAGGGAGAGCCTGTCGGCCCTCCACGCGAGCTGGCCGCCGAAGGTCTTGGCGTCGTTGTTGTCCTCGACGCGGTCCCAGCCCTGGACGACGTACTGCGTGTAGCGGAAGCCGGCGCCCAGGTCCATGCCCAGGCTCACGCCGGTCACCGTCTTGGGGACGGCCAGGGTCAGGGGCGAGAGCGAGAAGTTGGGGTTCTTGTAGAGGTCCAGGCTCTCGACCCCGAACCAGGAGTACTGGCGGCCGAGCCGGAGCTGGAGGGCCTTGTAGGGCGTGGGGAGCTGCAGGTCGACGTAGGCCTGCGGGACCGTGATCCCCCGGTCACCGAGGGTCGGGTCCTGGGACACCTCCTCGACCATGCGGCCGGCGCCGACCTCGAACCGGAAGCCGGCGTCGAACTCGTTGCGCCCGCTCAGCGACCGGACCAGGCCGAGCTTGCCGTAGGGGACGCCGAATGCGTTGTGGTCGGGGTCGCTCAGCCGCAGGCGGTTGGCGCCCTTGCGCTGGTCGGGGTCGGTCAGGTTGTAGGTGTAGCTGGCCTGGACGTGGCCGTAGAGCCGAATCGAGCTGCCGAGCTCGACCCCGCGCTCGGCCCGGGAGCCGGTGACGACGACGTCCTCCAGCTCCTGCTCACCCAGGGAGTCCTGAGCGAACGCGGCTGGGGGGCCGGCCGCCAAGGCCAGGGCCAGCAGACCCAACGCAGCCGGGAGCCGCGCTGGGAAGGGGTGAAGGCGGACGGGCTTGGTGACGGGGGGCTTGGAGTTCTTCATGCCCCTGAGATTTCAGGGACACGGGACGCGACAGCTCAGGCGGCGTCCGCGACACGCTGGCCTGTCGCAGGGCCCGTCCTACAGATGCACGACCTTGAGGTCGACCTCATGGGCGACGCGTCTGGCCAGGACGGAGCGGTGGCACACCGCCGGGTCCAGCTCGTAGCAGAGCAAGACCGTTCGCGCGCCAGCCACGAGGGGTTGCAGGTCGGTGAGCAGCTCAGGGTGCTCGTCGAAGTGCTCCTCGTAGGCGTCGAGCGAGTACGAGCCCGCTGTGCGCATGACCTCCATGAGATGGGGGGGCGTCCCCAGCTCGCGCCGGTGCTCGTAGCGGATCCCGATCTCCCGCAGCGCCTCCGTGAGCGCGGTCTTCGCGAAGCCCCGCTTACGGCTTCCCGCGCGATGCCGTGTGTCGATCAAGGTGTCGACCGGGGCGCGGCGGAGGATCGCGATGAACTCGTCCAGCGTGCGGCGCTCGTATCCGATCGTGTGGATCGCGCTGGCGCAGACGCTGGGCGGAAGAATTGGAGTGGGGGTCGAGAGTTCCATAAGCTCCTATCGGCACTCTGCTGGGGCGACTTGAGGGCTGGTCTCCTCCCCCTGAGGTAGAGCCGGTCGGGGCTGTCCGGTCCTCAGTCTATGATTCAGTCGCCAGGATCCTCAGCTTTCGCAGGTCTGCCCGTGGCCAACGGCCAAGCCCAACAACCCGTCAACACCCTCCGGGCGTTGGATCCGGCGAACCCCACCCATACGGTCGAGCTGACCATCGTCGAAGACGACGTCGCCGCGCTCCTCGACGGGCCGGGTCACCACGTTCATGAGCTTCAGCACCTCGTCCCGCAGGTCGTGCGCAAGCAGTCCTGCGTCGCGGTATTCGAGGGGCTCCGGCAAGACGGCGGTCTCGCTGGCGGCCGCGCCTACTGCGGGCGACCCGCGCGGGCCTTCACCAACGCCGGCGAGGAGACCCCGCCGCACGAGGGCATGTGCTTCGTCGTGTTCGTGAACGAACACAGCCAGATCTTCGACTGGGACTGGGTCCCGTGTGCCAATGGGTTCGGGCTCCCCGTGGACTGGGCGCAGCGGTTCCAGGAGCCGCTGTGGATCAACCTGCGCGACGTGGAGCGCGGGGAGCACATCAGCGACGGCACCAAGGAGGTGTCCTTCGCCCGGTCAGGCGACTACCAGGAGTTCCTGTGCACCACGCTGGGCCTGCAGAGCCAGGAGGAGCTGGAGCGCTACGGGGCGCTGATCTCCCAGGTGCAAGCCGACTGGCACCGCCAGGGGCAGAATGGCTGCCTCTTCGCGCGCGTCCTCAACTCGGACCGTCCGGGCTACGGGTGGACGACCACCGTCGTCCCGAGGTCGGGGGTCGCGGAGGCGACGGCCCGTGTCGTCGAAGAGACGAGCGCGGGGATCGAACGAGCGGACGTTCGGATCGTCAGCTTCCTGTTTCCGTGGATGACCTCGGCGGAAGACCTCGCTGCGCTGTTGAAGGCGCTGGGCGAGGCGCCGGGGTGGGCCGTGACCACTACCGCGCTCGACGCCGAACACACGAACGTCGCGGTGCGCCTCGCACTCGAAGAGGGCACGGTCACGTCCTGGGTCCTCGGCTTCGGACCCTTCACTTTCCTCCCCATGACCCGGCGCAGCCCGTTCACGGAGCTCGTCGTCCTCGTCAAACCGAAGGTGCCGGGGCAGCACCGCATGGACGACGACATGACGCGCGCACATCTCGCGGACGTGCCCGTCTCCGTCCTCGGTGACCCGGAGTTCAAGGGCCTGGTCGAGCGAACCGCAGCTCACCGGCTGTTCATTCTGGGCGGCGACGAGGAAGAAAAACGCGCCAAGGCCAAGGTCACCATCACCGTCCCGTCGGCAGCCTGGGAAGCGGGCGAGCGCTGAGTGGCATCCTGGATGCTTGCGCGAGCCGTGGGCAGCAGCCATACCGGGGACGTCGGACTGGCCGGGCAACATGAGCCGTGGTATGAGACTTCCTCGCCAGAGGGGCACGCTTGACTGACGAGGTGGCAAGCTCTGCGGATTCTTTTGAATGGGGCGACTCCGCGCCCTCATTCGAGGACCACGGCGACCGCACGCTGTACACGCTGCCCGAGCTGGCCAAGCACGTCGACCTATCTGAGGGACGGCTCCAACACCTCCTCGACGAGGGCAAGCTCGCCGGCACATGGACCGAGGGTCAGTGGCTGGTGGCGCCAGCAGCCGTCGCCGACGCCCAGGCGCCTGCCTGGTCGAGAGACCTCGACGTGCAGCCGCAGGCCTTCACCCCTCGCCCTCGCTACAGCAGCTCCGGGGACTGCCTGTTCTTCTACTTCCGCGAGGACAAGTCCTGGGCTGACCGCGTCGACGAGCTGCTGACGGTCTACCGCGCGTTCGAGTCGAGGCAGGTCGTCGGCTTCAAGCTCAAGAACGTCGAGCTGCTGAAAGAGCGCCTGGGACCCTTCCTCGTCCAGTTCGAGACGAAGGAGGTCTCGATCCACTTGCTCTTCACGCACATGCTGCGTTGGAAGCTCAAGGAGGTCGCAGGCCCCCACACGACGGTCGCGCTCACGCGCAA
>JAGQRJ010000628.1 GCA_020425635.1 Planctomycetota bacterium
CTGCAGGGGGCGCTCGAGGAGTTCGACCTCGCGTTGGCCGACGACCCGCGGGACGCGCCGCTGCTCGAGGAGCGGGCAGCGCTCAAGCGCCGGCTCGGGTTGACCGAGGGCGCGATCGAAGACCTGAACAGCGCGATCGAGCTGCAGATCTCTGCCCCCCGCTTCGCGGCGCGCGGCGACGCCTACCTCACCCTCGACCGACGCCGGCGCGCGCTCGCCGACTACGACCGCGCGGTCGAGCTCGAGCCGAGCACGTCGAACCTCCTCCGGCGCGCGTCGCTGCGCGCGTCGATCCCCCGCTGGGAGGGGGCCCTCGACGACTGCGCCCGCGCGATCGCGGCCGACCCCGAGTGCGCGCCCGCCTTCGCGCTCCAGGGCCTGATCCTGGTGGGCCTCGAGCGCGAAGCCGAGGCCCTCGCCGCCTACGAGCGCGCGATCGAGCTCGGCTCCGAGGACCCCGCCTGCTTCCTCAACCGGGGGGCGCTCCACTCCCAGCGCGAGGACTACGCGGCGGCCCACGCCGACCTGAACCGCGCGGTCGAGCTCGCCCCGACCGACTCCCGGGCCTACGTGAACCGCGGCCTGGTGCGCGACGACCTCGGCCTGCAGCGCGAGGCGCTCGCCGACTACGACCGCGCCCTCGAGCTCGACCCCAGCCAGGGCAGGGTCTTCGCCCCCCGGGCCAAGCTCCTCGCCTCCCTCGGCCGCCTCGACGACGCAGAGCGCGACTACGGCAAGGCCCTCGAGCTGACCCCGCGCCGGGCCGACCTCTACGAGCAGCGGGGGGCGGTCCGGCTCCAGCTGGGCCGCACGGCCGACGGCCTGCTCGACTTGACCCGCGCGCTGCAGCTCGAGCCCAGCATGGAGTGCTACGCCGCGCGGGGCGCGATCTACGCGCGGCTGGGGAAGGCCGAGCTGGCGCTGCGCGACTTCGACGCCGCGATCGCGCTGCAGCCCCACGTCGAGGTCTTGCTCGAGCGCGCCGCCGTGCTCGCGAGCCTCGGCCAGCGCGAGCGCGCCCTCGCCGACTACGCCGCGGTGCTCGCGGTCGACCCGCGCAACGTGGACGTGCTGCAGCGCGAGCTCGACCTGCTGATCGCGCTCGGTCGCACCCGTGAGGCGCTGGGCCTCAGCGCGCGGCTGCTCGAGCTCGCCCCCAGCTCGCACGGGTTTCGGCTGCGCGGCGTGCTCCTCTCCCAGCTGGGGCAGATCGAGGCTGCGCTCGAGGACTTCGCGCGCGCCCTCGCCTTGGACCCCAAGAACGCAGAGGCCTACCGGGACCGCGGCTCGAACCTGGCGCTCCTCGGGCGCAACGAGGCGGCGGTCGCCGACTACACCCGCGCCCTCGAGCTGAAGCCCGACGACGTCACTGCGCACGCCTACCGCGGCGCCACCCTCCAGCGCGCGGGCCGGAACGAGGAGGCGCTGGTCGACCTCTCGTGGTGGACCGAGCACGCCCCGGGCGCGGAGAGCTTCCTCTCCCGCGGCGGCTGCCTGCTCAACCTCGGGCGCCCCGCGGAGGCCCTCGCCGACTTCGAGCGCGCGCTCTCCTTCGCCCCCGACGACCCGACGAACCACTACTTCCGCGCCCTGGCCCTCGAGCGCCTCGAGCGCCTCGAGCCCGCGGTCGAGGCCTGCGCCCGCGCCCTCGAGCTGAACCCGGGCCCCGAGGAGGCCGAGGAGATCCGGCGCTACCGGGCCGAGCTGCTCGAGCGGCTCGACCCGCAGGCGCGCCAGCGGGCCGGCGACTAGGCTCGAGTGTGGAGCAGATCGGTCCCTATCGCGTGTTGGAGGAGCTCGGCCGCGGGGGCATGGGCGTGGTCTACCGCGGGCAGGACGTCCGCGACGGCCGCCCGGTCGCGCTCAAGGTCCTGCTCGACCCAGCGGCGAACCTCGAGCTCCTCGAGCGCTTTCGCCGCGAGGTCTACGCGCTGCGCGGCGTCGAGCACCCGAACCTCGTGCGCGTGCTCGACCTCAGCCTGCAGCCCCCGTGCGCGGTGTTCGAGTACGTCGCCGGGGGGACGCTCAAGGCGCGGGTCGAGCGCGAGGGGCCGCTGCCCTGGCCGGCCGCCGCTCAGCTCGTGGGGGAGGTCGCGGAGGGCGTCGCGGCGGTGCACGAGCGCGGGCTCCTGCACCGGGACATAAAGCCAGAGAACGTGCTGCTCGACGCGGGCGGCGCCAAGCTCGGCGACTTCGGCCTGGTGAAGGACCTCGCGCAGTCGACCCTGACCCAGAGCGGGGCCACCCTCGGGACCCCGGGCTTCATGGCCCCGGAGCAGATCGGCTCGGAGAAGGACCGCTGGAGCGAGGCCACCGACGTCTATGGCCTGGCGGCCACGCTCTACTTCGCGCTCACCGGGGTGCCCCCCTTTCGCGGCGCTCCCTACCAGATCTTGCGCGCGGTGCTCGAGGAGGCGCCCGTGCCGCCGCAGGTCCACGCGCCCGGGATCCCCGCGTGGTTGAACGCGGCGGTCGTGCGCGGACTCGCGAAGCAAGGCCAGGACCGCTTCCCGAGCGCCCTGGCCTTCCGCGCCGCGCTCCTCTCCGAGCCCGAGCCCGCGCCGAGGCGACGCTGGGCACCCGCGCTCCTGGCCGTCGTGCTCGCGCTCGCTGCCCTGGGGGTCGCCGCGCTGGCCCTGCGCCCGCGGACCCGCGCGGGTCCGGCCCCCGGCCCCGCGGGGCTCGCCGACGACCCGCGCGAGCTCGGCGAGCGGGTCGCGCGTGGAAGGGCGAAGGTGGCCAGGGGCGATCACGCCGGGGCGCTCGTGGACTTCGACGAGGTCCTCGCCCGCGAGCCAAACTTCGTGCCAGCGCTGGTCGGGCGCGCCGTGGCGAGGTTCAACCTGGGGCGCTTCGAGCTGGCGCGCAGCGACTGCGATCGCGCGCTCACCGCGAGCCCGAGCCTGGTCGGAGGCACTCGAGACCTCAGCGCCGACGCTTACCGCTGCCGGGCGCTGGCGAGCGTCGCCCTGGGTGAGCCGGGGCGCGCCCTCGCAGACTGCGACCGGGTGGTCGACCTGCAGCCGGAGCGCGCCGCCCCCTATCGCACCCGCGCCTGGACCAAGCTCAAGCTCGCGCAGCGCGGAGAGCAGGGGTCGGAGGGCATGCTCGAGGACGCCCAGCGTGGCGTCGAGCTCTCGCCCGACGACGCAGACGCCTACGCCACCCGCGGCACGATCCTGCTCTACGAGGGTGGGCGTGACGCCGAGGCGATCGCCGACTTCGACGCCGCCCTGCAGCGCGACCCCAACTACGCCCAGGCCTACGCCGGCCGGGGAAAGCTCCGCGCGATCCAGGGTGCGCTCGAGGCCGCGCTGCAGGACCTCGACCGCGCGCTGGAGCTCGCCCCCACGGCCGAGGTCTATGCGGATCGCGCGAGTGTGCACCTGCAGCGCGGCGCGCCCCGGGAGGCGCTCGCCGACCTGAACCGCGAGCTCGAGCTCGAGCCTGGCTACCTCCCCGCCTACCGCAAGCGCGCGCAGGTCCATGCGCAATTGGGCGACGCGCGCAGCGCGCTCGCCGACCTGGACGAGGTCGTGACCCACGCCCCCGACGCCGGCGTCTACGCGCAGCGCGCCCTGCTCCGCATGCGCTCAGGGCAGCCCCTGGAGCACGCGCTGGACGACGTCGAGCGGTCGCTCGACCTCGACGCCACCGTCGGCTCGGTGCATGGCCTGCGCGGGCAGCTGCTCTCGGAGCTGGGGCGCGACCGCGAGGCGCTGCCCGCCTTCGACCGGGCCCTCGAGCTGGGGGTCCCCGACGCGGCGTTCACCCACACGCTCCGCGCGGCCAGCCTCGCCGAGGTCGGGCGCTTCAGCGACGCGGTCCAGGACTTCACCGAAGCGATCACCCTCGCACCGGAGCGACGGTCCGCGTATCAAGGTCGCGGAGCCGCGCTGTTCGACCTCGGCCGCTTCGCGGACGCCCTGCGGGACTTCGAGGCCGGGCTCGCGATCGCCCCGAACGACCCGAACCTCCACGAGGAGGCCGCGCAGGCTTGCCTGGCGCTGCGGGATCAGGACCGGGGACTGGCGCACCTGGACCGCGCCCTGCAGCTCGATCCGACTCGGGGTCCCGCCTACGGGCTCCGCGGCACGGTCTACGCCAGCAGGGGACGCCACGACCTCGCGCTCCCAGACCTCGACCGCGCCCTGGGCCTCATGCCCGAAACCGCACAGCTCCTCGGATACCGGGCCACCAGCCGACGCTCCCTGGGGGATCGCCGCGGGGCGCTCGAGGACTGCGAGCGAGCGCTGCAGCTGGGGGACCTCGCGCCGGGTCAGGCAGCCACCCTCGAGGCCCTGAGCGCCGAGCTGCGCCGCGAGCTCGAGCGTTAGACTGATCGCGTGGAGCAGCTCGGCCCCTATCGCGTGTTGGAGGAGCTCGGCCGCGGGGGCATGGGCGTGGTCTACCGCGGGCAGGACGTCCGCGACGGCCGCCCGGTCGCGCTCAAGGTGCTGCTCGACCCGGCGGCAGGTCCGGAGGCGCTCGAGCGCTTCCGCAGGGAGACCGTGCTCCTGCAGGACGTCGAGCACCCCAACCTGGTGCGCGTCCTCGAGGTGAACTTCGCGCCGCCGCGACCCTACGCGGCCTTCGAATACGTGGAGGGCGGAACCCTGCGCGCGCGGGTCGAGCGTGAGGGCCCGCTGCCCTGGCGCACCGCCGCGCGCGCCCTGAGCGAGGTCGCCGCCGGGGTCGCGGCGGCGCACGAGCGCGGGCTGCTGCACCGGGACGTCAAGCCCGACAACGTGCTCCTCGGTCCCGAGGGCGCGAAGCTCGGCGACTTCGGGCTGGTCAAGGACCTCGACCAGGACACCTTGACCCAGAGCGGCGCCACGGTCGGCAGCCCCAACTACCTCGCCCCCGAGCAGATCGGCGCGGAGAAGGCGCGCTGGGGCGAGCCCACCGACGTCTACGGCCTGGCCGCGACCCTCTACTTCGCGCTCACGGGGCAGCCCCCGTTCGTGGGGCCGAACCAGATCTCGATCCTGCTCGCGGTGCAGGAGCAGCCGCCGCCCGCGCCGCGCGCCCTCAACCCGGAGGTCCCCGCGTGGTTGGACGCGGTGTGCAGACGCGGCCTCGCGAAGCTGGGGAGCGAACGCTACCCGAGCGCGCTCGCCTTTCGCGCGGCGCTCGCCGCCCCTCACGAAGCCCCGCGCCGCGGCTGGGTCCTCGTCCTCGCGCTGGGCGCGGTGGCGCTGGCGGGGGCCGTCGCGGTCGCGATCCGCCCCCCGGCTACGACGCCGACACCGCCGCCGACGCCCCCGGCTACGACGCCGACGCCGCCCGAGGGGCTCCTCGCGGAGCTCGACCGCCGCGTCGCGGAGAACCCCCGGGACCCCGCGGCCTACGCCACCCGCGCAGCGGCCAGGCGCAAGCAGCAGCGCCCCTTGGAGGCGCTCCAAGACTACGACCAGGCCCTGGCGCTGGCCCCGACGGCGTCCTGGCTGTTCCTCGAGCGCGGGACCCTCAGGGAAGCGCTCGACCAGGGTCGAGCGGCCCTCCGCGACTACGGGCGCACCCTCGAGCTCGACCCAAGCAACGTCGAGGCCTACGTCAAGCGCGGGACGCTGAGGGCGCGGCTCGACGACGTCGACGGCGCGCTGGCGGATTTCGATCGCGCGCTCGAGCTCGCCCCCTCCTTCGGGAAGGCCTACCGCTTGAGGGGCGACGCCAAGGCTCAGCGGAACCGCCACGCCGAGGCGATCGAGGACTACGACCGCGCGCACGAGCTGAACCCGCGCGACGTCCGCTCCCTGCTCAACCGCGCGGCCGCGCACAAGCTCCTCGGTCGCTACGAAGCCGCACTCGCCGACCTCGACGCCGCCCTGGCGCTCGACCCGGCGTTGCGCTACGGCCTGCTGCACCGCGCCGAGCTCCACGCGCTCCTGAACCGCCCGGAGCAGGCCCTCGTCGACCTCGACCGCGGAGTCGAGCTCGACCCGGCCGACCCGCTCTACTACGTCCGTCGCGCCGCGACGCGCGCTCAGCTGAGGCAGAGCCAGGAGGCCGTCGAGGACTACACGCGCGCGATCGAGTTGGGGGCCGCGGAGGCCCAGGTCTACGAACAGCGCGGGATCGCGCAGTTCCGGCTCCAGCGTTACCCCGAGGCGATCGCCGACTTCACGCGGGCCCTGGAGCTGGACCCAGCGC
>JAGQRJ010000629.1 GCA_020425635.1 Planctomycetota bacterium
GCAGCAGCCCGCCTACCCCGAGGCGCTGCGCGCGATCCTCGACCCGCCCCTCGTGTTGGCCGTGCGGGGCAAGCTGCTGCCTGGCGACGCGCGCGCGGTGGCGGTGGTCGGGGCCCGTCGCGCGACCCCCGCGGGCCGGGAGATCGCGCACCGCCTGGGCTTCGACCTCGCGGCCAGCGGGGTGACCGTGGTCAGCGGGCTCGCGCGGGGGATCGACCAGGCCGCACACCGGGGCGCCCTCGAGGCGGGCGGGCGCACGCTGGCGGTGCTCGGCTGCGGGCTGGGGGTCGACTACCCGGCGGGGCGGCTCGCGCGGGAGCTCTCGCGGCGGATCGCCGAGCGGGGCGCGCTGCTCAGCGAGTTCGCGCCGCTGCAGGCCCCCGCGAAGTACACCTTCCCCCAGCGCAACCGGATCGTGGCTGGGCTGTCGCTGGGCGTGGTGGTGGTGGAGGCCAGCTCGAGCAGCGGGGCGCTGATCACCGCCGACCTCGCCTTGCAGAGCGGCCGCGAGCTGTTCGCGGTGCCGGGCTCGGTGCTCGAGCCGCTCTCGCGCGGCCCCAACGGCCTGCTCAAGGACGGCGCCTACGTGGTGGAGTCGGCGGCCGACGTGCTCGAGGTGCTGTTTGGCGTGGCCTCCCCGACCCAGACCCCGCCGGCCGAGGAGCTCGAGGAGCGCGAGGCTGGCTGAGCGCGCCTACTCGTGGCGGAGCGCGTCGATCGGGTCGAGCCGCGACGCCTTCCAGGCTGGGTAGAGCCCGCTCGCGAGCCCGACCCCGCTGGAGAAGCCGAGGGCCAGGGCCACGGCCCACCAGGGAATGTGCACGGGGGGGAAGTCGAGCTTGAGCGAGATCAGCTTCTGCGTGACCGTGCCCATGCCCCAGCCCAAGGCCACGCCGAGGAAGCCGCCGAGCATGCCGAGGGTCGCGGCCTCGACGAGGAACTGCAGGAGCACGTCTTTGTTCTTCGCGCCGAGGGCCTTGCGCACGCCGATCTCGCGGGTGCGCTCGGTGACCGAGACGAGCATGATGTTCATGATCCCGATCCCGCCTACGAGCAGCGCCACGGAGACGATCCCCGCGAACACCGCGGTGATCATGGCGCTCACGTTGCCGATCGTGTCGAGGATCTGATCCTGGGTGTAGATCATGAAGTCGTCGGGGTCGCCGCGGCGCAGGCCGTGGCGCAGCCGCAGCAGCCAGCGGATCTGGTCGACCGCCGCGCTGGGGTCGTCGGGTCGCGTCGAGAGCGCGGTGAACATGACCCGCCGGCGGGCGCTGGGCCCGAAGAGCAAGAACGAGGTCGTGATCGGGACGGCGGCGAAGTTGTCTTGCGACTCCCCCATGACCGAGCCGCGCTTCTCGAAGAAGCCGATCACGCGAAACGGCTGGCCGTCGATCCGGATCGAGCGCCCGAGGAGGCGCTCGCGGGTGGAGTTGAGGTTGGTGACGATCTCTTCGCCCACGACCACGACCCGCGCCGCGCCGGTGAGCTCCTGGGGGCTGAAGAAGCGCCCGCCGTCGACGGTCAGGTTGCGCGTGGGGAGCAGCTCGGGGGTCGCGCCCACGACGCGGGTGCTCACCGCCTGGCCGAAGGCCTCCACGGTCGCGCCGCGCTGCATGGCGGGGGCCACGGTGGCCACGGCGCGGCAGCGCTCGGCGACCGCCTGGGTGTCTTCGTAGGTCAGCTCGACCCGGCCCAGCTTCTGGCCCTCGTCGCCGGGGGGGCGCTGGGGCACGACCCACATCGTGTTCGAGCCCATGCCCTCGAACTGCTGCATCAAGAAGTAGGAGGCGCCCTGGATCACCGACACGACCGCGATCACCGCGCTGACCGCGATCACGATCCCGAGGGTGGTCAGCCCGCTGCGGAAGGGGTTGGCCTTGAGCTCGGCCAGCGCGATCCGCACGTTCTCGCCGAGGAGCACTAGCGCGCCTCGTCGGCGGCGTGGCTGTCGACCGCCGCGGCCTCCCCGGCGCCGGCTTCCTCGGGGTAGAAGTCCTTGCTCTCCTTGGCCTGCACGCGCTTGCCGTCTTTGAGCCCGTTGAGCACGCTGAAGGGCCCGATCACGACCTGCGTGGCGGGGGCGAGCTCGGGGGGTGCGACGGCGTGCTCGAGGTCGCGGATCCCCGGGGGCAGGAGCACGAGCTCGGTCTTTCCGTCGACGACCACGAAGAACCCGTCGACGAGCGCCTCGGGCGCGCGCCCGGCGACCTGGTCGGCGAGGCGCTTGGGCAGCTCGCGGACCTCGCGCTGGACCAGGCCCTGGAGCGGGATCCGCAGCACGTCCTCGGCGCGCGCGGTCTCGATCACGACCCGCGCGGACATGCCGGGGCGCAGGACGCGCCCCTCGTGCTGCTCGGTGAGCAGGACCCGCACCCGGAAGGTCGCGACCTCGCTGGAGGTGTCCGCGCGGTAGCCGACGTCGATCACCTGGCCGGCGAAGACGTCGTTGGGGTAGGCGGAGACGGTGACCTTCGCCGGCTGCTCGGGCGCGATCGCGACGACCTCGCCCTCGTCGACGTCGACGTAGACCACGAGCGCGCGCAGGTCGCTGACGATGTAGTGCGAGACGTCGCCGGTGGCCCGGGAGACCTGATCGCCGAGGTTCACCCCGCGGCCGGTCACGATCCCGTCGAGGGGCGAGCGGATCGTGCAGCGCTCGGCGTCGCGCTGCGCGCGCTCGAGGGCGACCGCGCTCGAGTCGCGGTCGGCCTTGGCGCGCTCGAGGCGTCGCAGCGCGATCGCGGCGTCCTTCTCGCGGGCGGCCTTGTCCTCGGCCCAGGTCCGCTCGCGGAAGCGGATCGTCTCCTCGGCCAGGCGCAGCTCGGCCTGGGCGATACGCTGGGCGTTCTCGGCGACCTCGACCGAGTCGCGCGCGGTCTCGACGTCGATCTCGGTCCCGATCCGCTCTTCGAGCATGAGCTTCGCGCGCTGGTGGCGGGTGGTCGCGGCCTGGAGCTCGGTCTGGGTGCGCTCGAGCTGGAGCTTGCTCTGGCGCTCCCGCAGGCGGGACTCCACGAGGTCCGAGGGCTCGCGCTCGACCTCGCGCAGCAGGCGCTGCGCCTCGTCGGCCTCGGCCTGGGACTCGGCCAGGGCTGCGGTGTTGCGCGCGTGGGTCAGGCGCGCCTCCTCGAGGGCCTCCTCCCGCTCTTGAGGGTCGAGGCGAAACAGCACGTCTCCCTGCTTGACCTCGTCGCCCTCGTCCTTCTCGAGCAGCATGACCTTGCCCTCGAAGGGGGCCCCGACCCCGGTCTCGCTCCCGGCGCGCACGGTGCCCGGGGCCTCGCAGGTCGCGACCACGTCGCCGCGGCGGAGGGTCACGACCTCGACCTCGGTGCCCGCGCCAGGTCCGCCCTTGGACGGGCGCAGGAGGGCCATGCCCGTGGCGATCAGGAGCACGCCGCCGACGACGGCCCAGTCCTTGCCGGTGGGTCGCCCGAGCGCGGGACGCGCGGCGCGGCCGCCCGCGGCGGGGCTAGCCGGGGCCAGGGGCGGGGTGGCCCGCTGGGGGGGGGCGAGGTCGGTGGCGGGCTCGTTCGTCTCGGGGGCGGGGTGCGTCACTAGCTCTGGCTGCTCATCATCTTGCCCGCCAGCGCGCCCAGGACGATCAACGCCGAGGCGCCGCCGTAGAGCCCGCCGCACAGCAGCCAGCTGGCCCCGCGCGAGAAGCCGAGGCTCGCCTGCATGCCCGCGGCGAGCACGAGGTAGTAGAGGATCGAGATCGGGTCGAGGCGCGAAGCGATCGCCCCCCCGACGCTGCCCGGCGAGGCGACGTGCACGAGGCTGGTCGAGGGCATGGGGTTCCCGCTGAGGCTCCCGATCAAGGTCGCGGCGAGGCCAAGGCAGACGACCAGGCTCGCGTGGGCGCTCATCGAGAGCGCGCGCCGGAAGGCTACCGGCTCGCCGCCGGGCTGGAGCACGAGGCCCAGGAGCGTGAGCACGCCGGCGATCCCGACCGCCCACAGCACCGAGAACGCCGGGCTGATCACCAGGGGGCCGGCGTATTGCATGGCGCTGGCGACCTTCAGCGCCTGCTCGCGCTGGGCCTCCGGAGTGCCCTGGGCCTCGAGCTGGGCCTGGACCGCCTCCAGGTTGTGCTCGATCGACCCGCTGAGCACGCCCACGCCGCCTGCGAGGAGCGAGAGCACCAGCACGAGCGCGAGCGGCAGGACCCAGCCCCATTGCTGCGGCTCGTGCGCTGCGAAAGCGGCGCGCGGAGATCCCAAGACCCGAACCCAGCGACTGATCATGGCGCGGATCCTAGCAACCCCGGGTGCGCTTGCGGGCGGAGTTCTCCCGCGACCGCGCGGCTCGCGCCTAGCGCTGCTCGAGGTCTGCCAGGTAGTCGCGCGCGAGGCCGGCCGCGTGGGTGTCGGGGTAGCTCTGGAGCAGCGAGCGGTAGCCGTCGGCGGCCTCGTCGACCCGGCCTTCGGTCTCCAGCGAGCGGTAGCGCGTCAGCGCGTCGTTGGCGCGCTGCTGCTCGGCGGCGGTGGGTGGGGTCTTCGGCGGGGGCAGCAGGTTCGCGCCGCCGGCGAAGGCGTACCAGGCGATGATCCCGCCGACGACGAGGAGCGCGAGGGGGATCAGCAGCAGCGAGACGGTCTCGTTGCTCGCGGTGCCGCGCACGGTGCGCGAGCGCACCCGCGGCGGTCGGGGGCGATCGCGCTCACGCTCTGCCCCGCGGTCGCGCTCGCCGCGCGAGGACGCGGCGCTCGACTCGCTGAGCCGCGGGCGGGTCCCGCTGCGGCGCGCGGAGCGCGGGCGCTTGGCCCGGGCCGAGCCGCCGGCGCCCGTGATCCGCTTGCCCTCGAGCACGCGCTCGACGTCGTCGAGGAGCTCGCCCGGGGTCTGGTGTCGGTCTTCCTTCTCCTTGGCCATCATGCGCTGCACGAGCTCGGAGGCGCCCCGGCTGATCTGGCCGTTGTGCTTGCGCGGCGGCAGCGGGTCCTCGGTGAGGTGCTTGGTCATGAGGACCATGGGGCTCTCGCCTTCGAACGGCGTGACCCCGGTCAGCATGTGGTAAAGCGAGGCTCCGAGGGAGTAGATGTCGCTGCGAATGTCGACGTCGGCTTCGCCGCGGGCTTGCTCGGGCGAGAGGTAGTGGGGGGTGCCCACGGGGACCCCGGCCGCGTCTCCCTGCTGCTCGCTCTGGACCTTGGCCAGGCCCATGTCGCAGAGCTTGGCCAGGTTGTTGCGCGTGAGCAGAATGTTCTGGGGCTTCACGTCGCGGTGCACGAGCCCGTGCTTGTGGGCGTGCTGCAGGGCGCGCGCCATTTGCGCGGTGATCTGCAGGGCGACGCGCTCCTCGAGGTAGCCCTTGCGGCGGATGAGGTCCGCCACCGACTCGCCCTCGACGTGCTCCATGACGAAGTAGTAGGTGCCGTCGGCCTCGCCGACGTCGATGCCGCCGATGATGTTCTCGTGGTTGAGCCGCGCCACGGTGCGCGCCTCCGCGAGGAAGCGCTTGATGAAGGTCGTCTCCTTGGCCGCGCGCGAGGGCAGGACCTTGATCGCCACGATCCGGTCGAGGGACTCCTGGCGGGCCTTGTAGACCACGCCCATGCCGCCCTCGCCGAGGAGCTCCAGGATCACGTAGCCCGGGATCTTGGGCATGATCGGCATGTCCTTGGTCGCCTCCACCTGGCTGGTGTAGAGGCGCCGGACGCGGCTGGCTTCGTTGATCACCCCGCTGCGGCTGTCCATGCGCGAGCCGCCGAGCTTTTGCACGTCGAGGATCGCGCGCACGTCCTCCTCGGTCAGGAAGCCTTTCTCGACCATGATCTCGCCCAGGCGCTTGGGCTCGACCCCGAAGCTCTTGAGCTTGGACTGGATCTCGAGGCACGAGCGCACCGCCTTGCGCGAGGCAAACCCTTCGCGCACGGCGATCTCGCCGAAGCGGTTGCCCTTCGGCACCTACTCGCCTTCGTCAGCGGCCTGAGAGGTGGGAGCCGCCTTGTTCAGCTGCTCCCACAACCCCTCGGGGTCGAGGTAGCGCGCCGTGATGTCCGGGCCGAAGCGCATGAGCGCTCCGTTCTCCAGCTTGACCTTGCCGTGGGTCGGGGGAAGCTCCTGCCCGTCGAGGAACGTGCCGTTGGAGCTGTTGGCGTCGGCCAAGTACCAGGCTTTCTCCTTGGCTACGTAGGTGAAGTAGGCGTGGAACTTCGAGAGGCTCGGGATGTTGATGCGCAGGTTGTTGTTCGCGGCGCGACCCAAGGTCAGGATGCAGGCGAACTTGCTCCCGGTGGTCAGGCGATAGGCCCACTTGCTCGCGCCCTGGAGCATGAAGTCGGAGCCCTCGTCGGTTTGCTGCTCCGGGGTCGGGGCGAGCTCGCCCTGGACCGTGCTGATCGTCTGGAACTGTCCCCCCTTGCTCTCCTCGCCGATCTCGTCGAACACGACGACCGGGGTCGGGCACTGCTCGAGGAAGGCCTCCCGGTCGAGGCCGACCAGGGGTTCCATGAACTTGGGGAGGGGGATGAAAACTTGTGGGCTGGTGCTCACGTAGGAGTTTCGACCTCGCAGCGGACTTCTCGAAAGTCTACGCAGCCCTGGACCCTCGAACAAGGGCATAGGCTGTGATTGAACGAGTTACGATAACGTGACGGCCCGACACGCAGCAGCCGGTTCGCTTCCCAGGGGCGCTGGACGGTTGACGACACGGGCTCTGGGCCCCAAGCTGGGGCCGTGACGACCCGCCTGGCGGTCCTCCTCAGCGGAGGTGGACGGACGCTAAAAAATCTACTGGAGCGCGCCGCGGAGCTCGACCTGGAGGTCGCGCTCGTGATCTCCAACAAGCGCTCTGCCTTCGGCTTACAGCGCGCCGCCGACGCCGGGATCCCGACCTGCACGATCCCCCGCCGCGGCTGCGCCGACACCGCCGAGTTCACCGCGCGGATCTTCGCCGCCTGCAGGGAGGCTCAGGTCGACTGGGTGTGCCTCGCGGGCTTCCTCAAGCACCTGGCCCCGATCCCGGAGGATTTCCGCCAGCGGGTGCTCAACGTGCACCCAGCCTTGCTCCCGGCGTTTGGGGGGCAAGGGTTCTATGGCGCGCGGGTCCACGCCGCGGTCCTCGAGCACGGGTGCAAGCTCAGCGGCTGCACGGTGCACCTGGTCGACGACGCCTACGACGCCGGCCCGATCGTGGTCCAACGGGCGGTCGAGGTGCGCGACGACGACACCCCCGAGACCCTCGCGGCGCGGGTGTTCGAGGCCGAGTGCCAGGCCTACCCCGAGGCGCTCGCGCGCGTGCGCGCCGGCTTCCGGGTCGTGGGGCGGCGGGTCGAGTTCGGGCCGCGAGGCTGACTCGCGCGCTTCCCGGGGCTAGCGCCGGCTCTCGAGCTTGCGCAGCGCCTTGCGCGCGAGCCGCGCGTAAACGCCTTCAGGGTCTAGCTCGATGCACAGGCGGTAGGCCTCGCGCGCCTGGTCGGGGGTCCCCAAGCGCCGATAGACCTCGCCCCGGGTGTGCGCGGCCCGTGCGTCGGCCGGGAAGTCGGCCTCGAGCTGCGCGACCGCCTCCAGGGCGGCGGGGGGGTCGAGGTTGGCCAGAGCCGAGGCTCGCAGGCAGTAGCCCGACGACTCGCCGGGAAGCTCGCGGCGCACGACCTCCGCGTCGGCCAGGCACTCGCGAAAGCGCTCGAGCCGCATGTAAGAGACCGCCCGGTTGAAGCGCGTGTCCGCGGAGTCCTCGATCGCGAGCGCCTGATCGTAGTAGCGCAGCGCGCCCTCGTCGTCGCCCTGCATGGAGATCGCGAGGCCGTAGTTCGCGAGCGCCTCGGGGTCGTTGGGCTCGAGCTCCAGCGCGCGGCGCGAGGCCAGCAGCGCCCCCTCGTGGTCGCCGTGAAACGCCTCGATCACGCTCTTGATCTGCCACAGCCGAGGCCGGCTGGAGTCGAGCGCGAGCCCGCGCTCGCAGTATTCTCGCGCGGCGGCCACGTCTTGCTTGCCGTAGGCGCTGACCGCGAGGATCTCGAGGGCCAGCAGGTCGTCGGGGCGCGCGCGGAGCACCGCGCGCGCCTCGGCGTAGGCGGAGCCCCAGTCCTTGAGCCGGGCCAGGCTCCCTGCGAGCGTGATCCGCGCGTCGAGGTCGTCGGGGTGTTCGGCCAGCCACGCGCGGGCGCGCTCCCGGGTG
>JAGQRJ010000630.1 GCA_020425635.1 Planctomycetota bacterium
CGTCGTCGTCGTCGTCGTCGTCGTCGTCGTCGTCGTCGTCGTCGTCGTCGTCGTCGTCGTCGTCGTCGTCGTCGTCGTCGTCGTCGTCGTCGTCAGCCAGCACGGTGCCGTCCGCGGCGACGGTCGCGTCGCCGCCCTTCCACTCCGCCTCGTAGCTGATCGTGGGCGTGGCCAGCGCCTGGAGCGCGAGCTTGGCGCGGTGCTCCTTGTGGGTGACCTCGGTCAGGGCCTTGCCGTGGGCGGCCTTCTCCAGCGCGGCGCGGGCCGCGCTCGGGAGCTCGTCGCTCGAGATCTCGCGCTCGCTGGCGATCAGGGTCCCGTCGCCGGCGAGGGTCAGCTCGAGCTCCTGCTCGCCGTTCTTGACCGTGACCTCGTAGACCGTGAGGCAGAGCTCCTCGCGCTCCGCGTCTTCGATCGTGCCTTGGGGGTAGAGCTTCTTGACGGCGGCCTCGACGGCCTGGGGGACCTGACCCCGCTCGCCCGCGAGGGCGCCGATCAGCGACCCCGCGACCGCGGCGATCAAGAGCGTGGTGAAACCTGACTTCATGGATTCCCTGCTTCGTGTGGGCTGGGCCTAGTCCCAGCGTCGGACCCTCTCGGTCCGGCGTCCAGGGTAGCGCCCGCACCTGAAGCCAAGCTGAAGCTCGCTCCAGCGCCTTCAGCGCCGGGCCAGCGCTGCCGATAAGCGGTGTATGCGGCAGGGCTTGCGGTTTTGGAAGCTGGACGCCGGCGGGAACGACTTCGTCCTCGTCGAGGCGGCGCGCGTGGGCGACGCGCCTGGCCTCGCGCGGCAGCTCTGCCCGCGGCGGTCCGGCGTGGGCGCCGACGGGCTGTTGGTGGTCGAGCGCGGGCTCCGCCCGCGGGTCGTGCACTACGACCCCGACGGCAGCCGGAGCTTCTGCCTCAACGCCCTGCGCGCCGTGGCCTGCTGGCTGCGCGGCCGGGGCGAGGCCGGGGCGCGCCTGACCCTCGAGACCGACGCGGGGTCGCGGCCGATCGTCGACGACGCGGTGTGGGCGCCCGCCGCGGCGGGTCGCCAGGACCTGAGGGTCGAGGGGGTGCGCGGGAGCTTCGTCGACGTGGGAAACCCGCAGTTCGTGGTCGAGCTCCCCGACCTCGAGGCCCTCGAGCACCCGGCGCTCATGGAGCGCGGCGCGCGCCTGCGCTGGCACCCGCGCTTCCCCCAGGGCACCAACGTCACCTTCGCCCTGCGCCGCGGCGCCGAGGTGCACGTGCGCACCTACGAGCGCGGGGTCGAGGGCGAGACCCTGGCCTGCGGGACGGGGGTCGTGGCCGCCGCCAGCGTGCTGCTCACTGCGCCCCGCGCGACCTTCGTCACCCGGGGCGGGGCGCGGCTCGAGGTCGCGCTCGAGCGCGACGCCGCCGGGCGCCTGCAGGGGGTGTGGAGCAGCGGGCCCGCGAAGCTCGTGAGCTGGGGGCGGGTCCCCGCGCCGCCGGAGGACGGGCACCCGCGCGCCGCGGCCTGAGGCTCAGGCCTCCGCGTAGCAGCTGAGGTCGCCGGGGTAGCGCCTCCAGCACGCCTCGAGGGCGCTGAGTGCGCGCGCGCGCAGGCCGCCCGTGACCGCCTCGTCGGCCAGCGGCAGCGAGGCTTCGCGCGCGGCGAGCAGGCGGTCGAGGGAGCCGCGGAAGGCCTCGAGGGCCTGGGTCACGATCTGCTCGCGGTAGCGCCGGGTCCACTCGCGGACGAAGGCGTCGGGGTAGAGGTGCGCGTGCTGCTTGCGCATGAGGTGCTCGGCGCGGGCCGCGATGTCGAGCATGCCGCGCGGGTCGCGCGCGGCGGCCTGCGAGGCGCTGTCGTCGTCGATGTTCCACACGACCACCGGGGTCGGGACGTAGGCCACGCCGTGGGCGAGGCCCAGGGTCCGCGCGGCGTAGGTGTCGCAGAAGTGGCCGAGCTCTCCAGGCATTCCGCCGAGGGCCGCGAGCGCCTCGCGGTGGTAGCACGTCGCGCCGCAGAGGCTGAAGCCCGGCTTCTCGACCTGCAGGTACTCGCGGAGGAAGGTCTCGGGGTCGGCGTAGAGCGGGACGCTCCAGCGGCTCGGCTGCAGGGTCTGGCCCACGCCGTCTGCCGCGTGCTGCACGATCTGCCCGCACACGATCCCGGCGTGGGGGTAGACCTCGGCGAGCCCCATGAGCGCCGCGAGGGCCCCCGGGACCACGACGTCGTCCGAGGCGGCCCCGTAGACGAAGGTCCCCGTGGCGGCGGCGACCACCTGGTGCGCGGCGGGGCCCGCGCCCGAGGGGCGGGGGTTGCGCAGGACCCGGATCATGGGGAAGCGCGCGGCGAGCTCGGCGAGCAGGGCGGGGGTCTCGTCGGTCGAGCCGTCGTCGAGGATCACGTACTCGTCGGGGGGCCGCGACTGCGTGCACACGGCGACCACCGCGGCCTCGAGCGAGCGCGCGCGGTTGTAGGTCGGGGTGACGACGCTGAGGGTCGGCGTGGGCACGGGGCAGCTGCGCGGCTAGGCGGCTAGCCCTTCTTCAGGTTGCGCAGGCGAGCCAGCTTGTCCTTGACCGAGCCGGCCTTGGTCTCCTTGACGTCGATATCGCGGGCGTTGGTCTCCATGACGACGTCTTCGGTCTGGTTCGCGATCATTTGCGCGACCGCGGCCTCGGTGAGGTCGTCCCACTCGCCGCCGCCCTTGACGCTGTTCAGGCCCTTGCGCAGCTGGTCGGAGAGGCTCTGCTGCAGCGACTTGAACTGCTTGGAGAAGTCGCCGCCGCCGCCGCCCGCTGGCGCGGCCGCCAGGGACTTGGCGATCCCGCCGATCATTTCGCGCATGCTCGCGTCGCGCTGCTCGATCTCGAAGCGCATGCGCTGCATTTCCGCGTGGTCGACGCCGCCGGTGCCCGACTGGGCGCCCTCTTCGCGCAGCTTGCGGTTCTCCGCGCGGTAGCGCTCGACCTCTTCTTCCATTTCGGCGATCTGCGCGCGGGCCTTGCGCTTGACGCTCTGCATGTCTTCGTCGGCGGCCTCGACGCGCCGGCGCATGGCCTCGTAGTCCGAGCTGCTGACCGCGCCCTGGAGCTCGCTCTCGGCGCGGGCGAGGCGAGCGCGCAGGTCTTCGATCTGGCCCTCGTAGTTGCGCGCGGCGTCTTGCTGGCCCTGGAGGCCCTTCTCGTAGAGCTGCTGCTTCTGGGCCTCGAACTGGCGCTTCTCGTCCTGGAAGGCCTTCTTCTCGGCGAGGATCTGGCGGTTGAGCTCGGCGACCTTGACCTCGAGGCGCTGCTTGGCCTCTTCGATCTGTTGGCCCTTCTGCTCGATCTCTTGCTTCTCGCGTTGGAGGGTGCGTTGCACGGCCATTTGCCGGTCGAGCTCGCTGCGCGCCTCCTTCTCGATCGCGTCGCGCTCTTCTTCGGAGAGGCCGGCGCCGCGGGGCTGCTTGGCGAGGATGTTCTTCAGGGCCTTGGTGATCAGCTGGTTGATGTCGCCGGCGCGGAGGACCTTGACCTGGCGGAAGCCCTTCTTCTCCAGGTCTCGCAAGCTGACCTTGGAGGTGCTCTTCTCGATGACCTTGCGGACGTCGAGGGCTTCCTTGCTGAGTTCGCCGTGATCCATGCGAAACCGCTCTCTCAGGTCTGCCAGGGCGTGTAACCCTAGTGAAGGCTAAACCTTCGGGCTGGTTTCGTCAACTGATTCCGCAAGCCCGTGAACCCTGACGACGATGACCCTCGCGGGTGCCCCGTGTCCGCGGGTCAGTCCGCGAGCAGCGCGAGGGCCAGGACGTTCCGCGCCGTGTTCCAGGAGAGGTTGAGCTGGCCTGGATCGTCCTCTCCCGTCCAGGGGCCCGCGGGGTGCTGAAGGTGGTGCAGGTGCACTACGAGGGCGGCCCGCCAGCCGGCGCGAGCGGGGCTCTCCGGGGGGGCGAACCATGAGTTCGCGACCCAGCGCTGGGGGTGCGGGAGGGCGCGGACGAGGTCGGGCGCGGGCCCGCCTTCGTGGCGTTCGACCTGCTGGGGAGGCCCGAGCTTCGCCAGCGCGGTCGCTGCTGCCGATCGCGCGACCGGAGACCACACCGGGTCCTGCTTCAGGCCCAGGACCTGGGTCGCGCTGCGGCGGAGTCGCTGCGCGAGGTTCGCGTCCTGGGTCTGCATGTAGAGCAGGCTCAACGCGAGCGTCAGCAGCGGGCGGTCTTCGCTGCGCGTGAGGAAGCAGCCCAGGTCCTGGCGCAGGCACAGCCAGCTCAGCGCGCGGGCGACCCGCGCTCGCTGGGGCCCTGAGCGGTGGGTCGAGCCGGAGGCCGCGAAGGCCGCCACGGCCAGCGCGGTCGTGCCCTCCGGCGAGTGGGCGTCGCTCCACCAGGCGCCGTCTGGGGCCTGGGAGGCCACGAGCCAGCCCAACCCGCGCTCGATCTGGTCGGCGCTCCAGGCCTCGAGCGAGCCGTCGCCGGCGCGCTGGACCGCGCGCAGCTGGCCGCGCGACGCCCCTGAAGGTGGCGCGTAGGCTGGCGGACCCGCCGGCGCCGGGTCCGCGACGCGTGCGGCGA
>JAGQRJ010000631.1 GCA_020425635.1 Planctomycetota bacterium
CGACGTGCGCGGCGCCCGGGTCCGCGACGCGATCGCTGCGGTCGCCGCCGCCGGCGAGCTGCGGGTGCGCCTCGAGCACGAGGCGGGCCTCGAGCGAGCCTACTGCTCCTTCGACGCGGTGAGCTCGGTCGAGGCCTTGTTCCTCCTCGCCCAGCTCGGCGAACTCCAGGTCGAAGAGCAGCAGTTGGGCCAGGATCCGCGCCCGCTCTACGCCGTGGGGCGCACGCCCCGCAGCTTGTTCTCGGTCGACCCCTGGCACGTGCTCTACGCGCTCGGCTTCCTGCTCACGGCCTTCCTCGCGGATCGGGTCCTCGACGCCTTCCTCCGCCGGCAAGAGCAGGCCTCGCGCATGGGCGCGCTGCGCTTCAAGCAGGTCGCCCCGCTGGTGCGAGTCGCGGTGTGGGTGGTCGCGCTGCTCAACGGGCTCTTGATCCTGCTGCGCGTTCCCGCGAGCACGGCCCTCGCGCTGACGGGCGGCGGGCTGCTGCTGATCGGCTTCGCCTCGCGCGAGATCGCGGCGAACTTCATAGGCGGGGTCGCGGTCGCGCTCGACCGCCCGCTCTACCTCGGTGACTACGTGACCGTCGGCGGCTGGCGCGGCGAGGTCACCCGAATCGGCCTGCGGAGCACGCAGCTCGTGACCCTCGAGGACACCACCGTCACCGTGCCCAACCGGGTCGTGGCGACCTCGGCCGTGGCCTCGGCCAACTACGGCGGCCTGGAGGCCTTGATCCCCGTGTCGCTCTACGTCGCCCACGACGCGCCGATCGAGGAGGTCCGCAGCCTGGTGTGGGAGGGCGTGGTCACCAGCGCCTACTGCGCCTGGCGTCGGCCGGTGCACGTGCTGTTCGAGGAGGAGCGCTGGGCGACCCGGGTCGTAGCGCACGCCTACGTGTTCGACGTCCGCCACCAGCTGCTGTTCGTGAGCGACGTGACCCAGCGGGTGAAGCAGGCCTTCCGCGAGCGGGGGATCGACTACCCGCGGCCCTGGCCCGCCTCGTCGACGAGCGCGATCCCGGGCAGCTCCTCGGCCTCGGGCACCGACGCCGGGTCGGCGTAGACCGAGCGCACGACTCCCTCGCTGCGCAGCAGCGCCTCTGCGTTGGGGTGGCGCTGGGCGAGGTCGACCTCGAGGTAGCGCTTGAGCCGGGGATGAAAGGCGCCGAACGAGGTGCAGAGCACGAGCTGTTGCCCGCCGATCATGCCCACGCCCTCGACGAAGCGGCAGCCCTCGAGGGGCTGCTGGAGGTCGAAGTCGATCAAGTAGGGGTGCGGGGTGTGGCCCGCCACGAGGGTCGTCGACTTGAAGACCTCGAGGAAGCGCCCCAGGTCGCCGAGGTCGTAGTCGCCGTTGCGGAAGCGGTTGTTGAGCAGCTGGTGGTAGACGCTGTCGTAGTAGTCTTCGGGCGGCGCGCGCCGCAGCTGCGCCCGGTCTGCCTGGTCGATCTCCTTCTTCAGCGCGGCGGGCCGGCGGCGTTTCATGCGGGGCGGGCCGGCGTGGGTCACCACGACGCCCGCGTGCTCCGCCACCGCGAGGACCGGGGTCGAGTCGATGAACTGCACGTGCTCCGGCTGGACGCGGAGGATCATGTCGTAGGGGCCGATGTTGTTGACGAACACGGCGTCGCCGTAGGTCTCGCGGTAGTAGGCGAAATACTGCTCGCGCTCTTCCTCGGTGAAGGTCGGGAGGTCCGCGTCGCTCGGCATGCGGCCGCCGCGCTGCCCGGCGTGATAGCGCACGATCTCGCGAGCGAGCCGCGCCAGATGGAAGTCGTGGTTGCCCTCGAGGTAGACGACCCGCTCGCCGCGGGCGCCGAGCTCGCGCTTGAGCCGCATCAGCTCCTCGAGGATCGTCACGTCGCCGTCGGGAGGCACGCTCGGATCGACCGTGCGGTGCCGCGCGACGTCGGGGACGTCGCCGGTGACCACGAGCCACACGTCGTCGCCGCCGCGCAGGCGCTCGAGCACCCCCGAGGCGCTGCAGAACGCGCGCCAGTCGCCCACGTGTCCGTGGAGGTCCGAGACGATCAGCGCCTTCCCCTTGCGGGGGAGGGAGACGATCCGACCCTTGGTCTTCGAGGCGCGCCAGAGCATGCGCGGATCCTAACCGCCCGCCGCCAGGCGCGCCCGGCCAGGCGCTGCTAGAAGCGCAGCTCCACCTGCGCGAACAGCCAGCCCTGGTCGTGGACCGCGATCCCGGCGCCAGCCTGAGAGCTGTCGCGCACGTATTGCCCGGGGAAGAAGTGCGCGTAGCCGGCGAGGAAGCTCAGGCGCTCGAGCATTTCGTAGGTCGCGTAGGCGTCGACCTCGCTCCCGAGGAACCTGCGCGACGCGCCGCTGGGGTCGCGCCGGACCACGCTCCGGCCCGGGTCGAACCAGGCGTCCTTGCGCTTGTCGAGCCAGAACCCGTGGGCCTCGACGTGGAGGGTCAGGTTCTCGCAGGGGACCGCCCGCACGCCGAGCTCGACGTCGTGGATGTTGCTGAAGGCCACGAGGTTCATGACACCGTGGTGCCTGAAGCGAGCCGGGACGAGGGGATCGAAGGTCTGGAGTCGGCCGTCGGTGGGGTTGCTGTCGCCCGACGCGTAGGCGTATTCCACGTGAGCGCCGAGCTCCCGCTGGTCGCTCAGGGGCTGGGTGAAGCCAAGGCGCGCAACGCCGGCGAAGGCCCGAATGCTGTCTCCCGCCTGGTTCCCCCACTGAACCATGAGCTCGCCGGAGTAATCCCAGCCGCAGCGCTCGCCCGCGGCGCGTCCGCCGAAGGTGTAGTCTTCGCGCTCGCCGAGGCGCGTCGCCGAGCGCTCGGTGCTGAACACCCGGTCGGAGAGGTCGCGCCAGAAGAGGTAGGCTTCGAAGGTGTGCGCGGCGATCGGCGACCACGAGAGGTAGAGCCCGCTGAACCAGAAGTCGTCGTTCTCGTCGCCGGTGGTCGAGAACACGAGCCCCTCGCGCACGTTGGCCGCGAAGGCGGTGAGCTTCAAGCAGCGGGTCGGACGCCACTCGAGGAGCACTCCGTCCCAGCTGCGCCCGACGTTGTTGAACTCGGCAACCCCGATCAGGCGCTGGTCGCCGAGGTTGGGGACGGCCCAGCGCCCGATCCAGATCGTGAGCGGCTGGCCGAAGGCCTGGTCGTAGGCGATGTAGCCCTGGCGCAGCTGGAGCTCGGCGACGTCGGCCCCCACCACCTGGTCGCCCCAAACGCGGCTGTCCTGGATCTCGACGTGCGCCTGCAGGTGCTCGACCACGTCGAGGGTCAGCTCGACCCGTGTGCGCAGGAGCGCGAAGTCGGTGCCGTCGCCGCGGTCGTCGGTGGCGGGCCGGCCGAAGGTGCCCGGGATTCGGTAGCTCGCCGGAGCTCGATACTCTCCGCGGGCGCGGATCGAGCCCGTCACGGTGAGCTTCGTGCTCCAGGGGAGCTCCAGGGAGAGCCACCCCGGCGCGGTGGAGTCGGCCCAGCTGCCGCCGCGCGCTTCCTTGGCCTTGGCCGCGGCGTCCGGGTCGAAGCGGAACTCCTCCTGCGGCGGCGTGTAGCTGGGGTCGAAGCGGAACTCCTCCTGCGGCGGCTCCTCCGCGTCGGGCGCCCGCTCCTCCGGCGGGGCGGCTTGGGCCCCGCGCAGACGCTCGACCTCCCGCTCGAGCTCATGCAGCCGGTCGAGGAGGTCCTGAGGATCCGGCGGGGCCTCTTGGGCGAGCGCCGCAGGCGCCGCCCAAAGGGCCACGAGGAGCAAGCTCAGCCAACCGCGACGCATCATGATCCCCCCCACGCAGCGCGCAGCCTACCCGGAGCCGTGGGTGAACGCCAAGGCACCCCAGATCGCGCTTGCCCCGCGGAGCGCGCGACGGCAAGATCCGCGCATGTCGAGCTTCGCCGCCCACGGGAGCGCCGCCCGCGCCTTCGACCTCCAGCGCCATTCCGACCTGGGCGCCGCCCTGGCGGAGGCGCTGCGCACGTACCGCCACAACCCGTGCTTGGTCGAGCGGGACCGCGGGGCGGTCGTGGACGCGCTGACCTACGCCGAGTTCGCCCAGCGCGCGGACCGCGTGCGGGCAGCCCTCAGCGGCTTCGGTCCTGGCGCCCGCGTCGGGCTGGCCATGGCCAACGGCCCGCGCTGGCTCCTGGCCGCCTACGCGGCGCTGCGGCAGGGCCTGGTGCTCGTGCCCTTGGACGCGCGCCAGGAGCCCGCCTCGCTCGCGCGGCTCGCCGCCCACGCGGGGCTCGAGCTCCTGCTGTGCGACACCGGCGTCGCCGCCCGCCTGCGGCGTCACGCCGCGGAGCTGCCCCCCGCCGCCCGGGTCGTCGTCAGCCGCCCGCCCGAGGGCGAGCTGCCCGCGGGCTGGCTGAGCTGGGACGCGTGGCTCCCCGCCGAGGCCGCTCCGGTGCCTGCTCCCGCCGCGCGGGAGCGGGCTGACGTCGCCGCGATCGTCTACTCTTCGGGCACCTCGGGCGACCCCAAGGGCTGCCTCTTGACCCACGGCAACTACCTCAGCCAGGCGGAGGTCCTCGCGAACCTCTATCCCCTGGAGGAGGACGACGTCTACCTCTCGATCTTGCCCACCAACCACGCGATCGACTTCATGTGCGGGTTCCTCGTCCCGCTCCTCTGCGGAGCCCGGATCGTGCACCTGCGGACCCTGCGCCCCGAGGCGATCGTGGAGGCCTGCCGCGAGGAGGGGGTCTCCCACATGGCCGCGGTCCCCGCGGTGCTCGAGGCCTTCGAGCGCTCGCTGCGCGCGCGCCTCGACGGACTCCCGCGGATCGCCCAGGGCGGCCTGGAGGCGTTCCGCCGCGCCAACCGCTGGCTGACCCGTCGACGGCCCTCGCACGCGATCAGCCGGCAGCTGCTGCGCCCGGTGCACGACGCCTTCGGCGGGCGCCTGCGGCGGATCTTCGCCGGCGGCGCCTGGGTGCCGCCCGCGACCGCGCGCTTCCTCTACGAGTTCGGCCTGCCGGTGGTGATCGGCTACGGGCTGACCGAAGCGGGCGCGGTGGTCGCGGTCAACGACCTGCGCCCGTTCCGCGCCGACAGCGTAGGGCCCCCCGTCCCGGGGACCGAGGTCGAGGTGCGCGATCGGGACCGCCAGGGAATCGGCGAGGTGTGGGTCCGAGGACCGAGCGTCTTCGCCGGCTACCTCGACGACCCCGCGCGCACGGCGGAGGTGCTGATCGACGGCTGGCTGCGGACCGGAGACCTGGGCGCGATCGACGCCGGCGGCCACCTCAAGCTGCTCGGGCGGGCCAAGGACATGATCGTGACCGCGGGGGGCAAGAACGTCTACCCCGAGGAGGTCGAGGGAGCGCTGAGGGTCCCCGCGGCCGCGGAGCTCGCGGTGTTCGCCGCGCACACCCTCTGGCGCGCCGCCCCCGGGGCCGACGAGGCGCTGATCGCGGTGGCCCGCCCCCGCGAGGACGTCGACGAGGCGGGCCTGCGCGCCGCCCTCGCCCAGGCCAATCGGCGCCTGCCCGCCTACCAGCGCCTGGCCGGGGTCGCCGTGACGCACGAGCCCTTCCCGCGCACGACCTCGCTCAAGCTCAGGCGCGCCCAGCTCGCCGAGCGGGTGGCGGCCGCGAGCACCCGCGCGGCGGTGTGCTCCTTGGACGCGCCCCGGTGAGCGGCGCGCCCTGGGACGACGCCTTCGAAGCGGTGCGCACGCTCGAGGACCTGACGACGCGCAACTTCCGCACGCCGGCGGCGGGCGCGCGGGCGCGGCCGTTCAAGGTCAGCAAGACCCAGCTCGACGGACTCGAGGTCACGACCTCGCGCGGCGGCACGATCCAGCTGCGCGCCGAGGCCTTTGCCGCAGCGGTGAAGGTCCTCCACGACCTCGGCGAGGACGAGGCGCGCGAGGGGGGCTGGGTCCCGATCAGCGACGAGCTCCTGGTGAGCGTGCTCCAGGCCGAGAACCACGAGCGGGCCTGCTCGAGCTACGTGCTCCCCCTGCTCGTCGAGGCCGGCAAGCTCGAGCTCGACCGCGGGCGCCCGGCGCGCGCCCGGCTGGCGCGGCCCGGGGGTGAGGGCGCTTGAGCGCCTCGGCCCTGCGCGCACCGGGGCCGAGCGTCCTGGCCTTGCCAAGCCTCGCCCGACGGGTCATGCGTCACCGCCTGACCTTCTTCCAGGACATGTGGCGGACCTACGGCGACGTGGTGCGGATCCCCTTCGGCGCGGAGCAGGTGTTCCTGCTCAACGACCCCACGCACCTCGAGCACGTGCTCCTGCGGGCCCACGGCAACTACCACAAGTCCTCGCGGATCAACCGCGCGCGCAAGCTCGTGCTCGACGAGTGCTTGCTGACGACCGACGGCGAGGTCTGGAAGCGGCAGCGCCTGCTCGCCCAGCCCGCGTTCACCCGGGCCGCGCTCAGCGGCTACGTCCCCGACATGATCGAGGTCGCGACCGCCGAGCTCGACGGCTGGCGCGCCCGGGTCGACGGCCCGGCCTTCGACGTCAGCGCGCCCTTCGTGCGCCTCGCGGTGCGCGTCACGGGCAAGACCTTGTTCGGCTCGGAGCTCAGCGAGCACGTGGAGACCGTGCGCACCGCCGTGCACGCCTTGCTGGCCAGCGGCGCGGCCCGCATGTCGTCGCTCCTGCCGCTCCCGCTCTGGATCCCGACCGGCAACAACCGCGCCCTGCGCAGCGCGCTGCGCGCGCTCGACGAGGTCGTGTGGGACGTGATTCGGCGGGCGCGCGAGGAGGGCGTCGAGGGGCGCTCGGACATTCTGGCGCGGATGATGACCGCCCGCGACGAGGAGGGCCGCGCGCTCACGGACCAGGAGCTGCGCAATCAGGTCGTGAACTTCCTCACCGCGGGCTACGAGTCCACCGCCGCCGCCCTGGCCTGGACGCTGTTCTTGATCGGCCAGCGCCCGAGCGTCCAGGACGCGCTCGCCGCGGAGGTGGCCGAGGTGCTCGCTGGCCGTCCGCCGCTCGAGGCCGACGTGAAGCGGCTCGAGCTCTGCGGCCGCGTGATCCGGGAGAGCATGCGCCTCTACCCGCCGGCCTGGCTCTTCGATCGCGAGGCCGTGGTCGACGACGTGGTCGGGGGCTACCGGATCCCGCGCGGGGCCCAGATCATGATCTCGCCCTACCTCCTGCACCGGCACCCCGAGCACTGGGAAGACCCCGAGCGCTTCGACCCCGACCGCTTCTTGCCGGAGCGGGTCGCGGCGCGCCACCCCATGGCCTACCTGCCCTTCAGCAAGGGGCCGCGCTTCTGCGTCGGGGAGCAGTTCTCGATGGTCGAGATGATCCTGACCCTCGCGCTCTTCGCGCAGCGCTACCGCGTCGAGGTCGACCCCCAGCACCCGGTGGAGCTGCTGGACTTCATGACCCTCCGCAACGCCCACGGGGTGCAGTGCGTGCTCCGCGCGGCCCGCAGCGGCTGATCCGTCAGCGCGGCGGGACCTCGAACTCGAAGAACGCGCAGGCGAAGTGCACGAGGAGCACGAACACGGTGCCCCAATAGACCGTGAGCGTGATCCCACGGCTGACCTCGGCGGTGGAGCGCTTGGGGCGGGTCCCGATCCCGTAGGCGATCGCGCTGACCCCGCCCGCCGAGAGCAAGAGCTTGGTCAGGACCCAGCCCCAGCCGTCGCCGATCAGGTAGAGGTGAAAGGGCTCGAGCCGGCGCCAGAACTGCCCCGACCAGTAGAAGGGGGTCAGCTCGGGCTGGATCGCGGTGAACACCGCGAGGCTGGTCAGGCAGGCCGACCAAAAGCCCACGGCGGCGACCACGAGCACCCCCACCAGGTTCGCCCACAGCGAGGCCGTGCCGAGGTAGGTCCCCGTCGGCGCGCCGAGGGAGGTCATGGCCTGGACCTGGTGGTGGTAGACGCGGTTGCCGAAGTCCGAGGCGAGCGCGGCGCCGGTGCGCCCGGCGAGCAGGATCGTGACCAGCACGGGCACCACGATCCGGTAGAGCGCGAAGCCCAGCGCGGGGAGCACGTCGTCGAGGATCAGCGGCTCGGTGAGCTCCGGGCGCGGAATGAACTTGTAGGTGAAGTAGGTGGCCACGAAGCCCGAGATCACCCCCGCGATCACGTTGTAGGGCAGCGCGCTCCCCGCGAAGGTGATCTGCGCGTAGTGCCACAGCCAGCGCGCGAGCCAGGCCGGGTGGGCCCCCCAGGGCACCACCGCCCGGGGCAAGGCGCGCAGCGCGCCCCACAGCGCGCCGGGCGTGCCCTCGACGACCTCGGTCGCCGTCGCCAGCGCGGCGCCCACGAGCCCCGGCTCCGCGGCGACCTCGCGCGCGGAGGGGGGAGGCATGCCGTGCATGGCGGGCTCGAGCTCGGCCCAGCTCAGCTCGCGCAGGGCGCGCTGGGCGGGGTCGAGGAGCAGCACGCGATCGACCAGGCCCTTGAAGGGCGCGTAGTCGTGGGTCACGACCACGGTGGTCGCGTGCTCGCCCGCCTGGTGGATCAGCTCGGCCACGGAGCGGGCCGAGCGCGGGTCGAGGGCGCTCGTCGGCTCGTCGTAGAAGATCACGTCGGGGTCGCGCGCAAGGACTCGAGCCACCGCGACGCGCTGCTTCTGCCCGCCGGAGAGCGAGCGGACGCGCGCCCCCGGGTTGATCCCGTGCGACTCGAGGAAGCCCAGCGCGCGCTCGGTGGCCGCGGCGGCCCCGGGGCTCCGTGAGTGGTCGCGGGCGAAGGTCAGGTTCTCGCGCGCGGTCATGCCGTCGAGCAGCGCGTGGTCCTGGAACACGATCCCGACTCGCTGGCGGACCGCTTCGAGGTCCGGCCCCTCGTCGCCGACCGCCCGCGCGCCGCCCACGGTGGCCTCGCCGGTGAAGGCATAGGGCCCGCTGGGCTCCATGAGTCCGGTCAGGATCCGCAGCAGGACGCTCTTGCCCGAGCCCGAGGGCCCCACCAGGAGCACCCGCTCGCCGCGCGCGACCTCGAGGTCGACCCCCGAGAGCAAGGTCGCTCCCGCGACGTTGACCGAGAGGTCACGAAGGACGATCGCCTGATCCCTGGGGGCCGCGGGCACGGGCTCCCCGGGAGTCGGGGCGGTCGCGGCGTCCCCCGTGGCCGGGGGCCGGGCCGTCTCGGTCTCGGTCTCGGCCTCGGTCTCGGTCTCGGTCTCGGTCTCGGTCGCGGTCTCGGTCTCGGCCTCGGTCTCGGTCTCGGCCTCGGCCTCGGTCTCGGTCTCGGCCTCGGTCTCGGCCTCGGTCTCGGTCGCGGTCTCGGTCTCGGTCTCGGTCTCGGCTCGCTCGGCCTCGGCCTCGGCCCGCTCGGCCTCTTCGCGCAAGGAGGCTGCGCGGCGCTGCGAGTGGCTCACGGCTTGCTCGCCTCGACCCAGCGCTGGTCCTTCTCGAACACGACCCGACGCAGGACGCGGGTCAGGTCGGGGTCGATCCGCCCGGTCTCGGGGTCGACGGTGAGCTTGTGCCCGATCCGGCGGAGCACCGGCTGCAGGCGGCGCTCGAGCGCCTGGCGCCGGGCGCGGTGCTCGGGGTCGTTCCACAGGGTCTGCACGAGGTCGACCACGTCCAGGGGTCGCACGAGGGCGTCCTCGAGGACGCCGCGGATCAACTGCCGGAGCCGCGGGTCGGCGGCCAGGCGCTGGGTGGCCTTGCCGAGGGCAGCCCGCACCTCGGGGTCGTTGGCGCCCTCTTCGATCAGGTCCTCGAGGACCTTGAGCAACTCGGCCTCGTGGGCGGAGATGATCGGGATCGCCTTGGTGTCGACGAAGTCCTTCCACCACCGGTCGACGCGGTCGCCCTGGGCCCACGGCAAGACGTCGAAGGCTGCGCGCCAGCCCACGGACCACATGGGGAGCTCGTCCCAGAGCTCGCGCCCGATCTCGCGCACGACCGGGTCGAACTTCTCCTTCGCGCTGGGGCCGAGCTGCTTCTTGAGCACGGGGAGCACGTCGTCCCTGACCATGCCGCGGTGCTCGTCGAGCAGCGCGTGGATCTCACCCTCGCGCTTCTCGAGGGCGGGCTTGAGGTTGGCTTGGAACACGGCGATCGCGTGCTCGAGCGCGTCCTCGGCGACCGGGCGCACGAACGAGGAGATCTCCGCCTCGTTGGCGGCGGCGAAGGCGCGCAGCTCGGAGAACACGTACTCCTGCTTCTCGGGCGGGAGCAAGGTCTCGTAGATCCAGCGCCCGTCGGTGGGTGTGGTGCGCGCGGTATACACGAGGCCGGCGGGGAGCTCGACCTCCGGGTCGAGCTCGAGCAGCACGAGCCCCTGCTCACCCTGCGCGAGCCAGGCCTGGGCGTCGCCGCGCACGGAGATCACGCGCCCCACGTAGTGGCGGTCGCTGGTGAGCACGGGGTCTCCCGGCCCAAGCGGCCCGCGGAGGGTCGTCTCGACCGCTTGCCGCCCGCCGACGGCGTAGCGCGCCAACTTGGACGCTGGCCCTCGGATCTGCTCTGCGTGCGCCGACAGCATGACGCCGACGGTCCCCAGGCCCAGGGCCCAGATCAACGCTCCTCCGACCAACTTGCTGCGCATTCCCGCGTGCGACCTCTACGTCCGTGGTGCCGCCTTCAGTCTACCCGCGAGAGGTGCAACGCGCGGATCGGTCCTCGGAGCCAGAGGCTCAGCGCACGAGCGGCTCGGGCTTGCGGCCGAGGAGCGCGACGACGGCGGTGCCCGACCCGCGAATCAGCCAGTAGATCCCCATGCACCAGCCGACGATCGGCATGGCGCTGGCGGCGACGAGCAGGCACCAGCCGAGGGCGAGGGGCTTGAGCGGCTTGCTCCCGCTCAGCACCGCCGGCAGGCTCAAGACACGCTCGCCGATCCCTCGGGCGATCCCGTGGAGCCCGACGAAGGCCATGCTCAACCACACGGCCCAGGCCAATCCGGCCAGGCCTGGGGCCTTCCGCTCGGCGGAGGCCGCGACGAGGAGCAGGAACCCCGTGTTCGCCACGCCGAGGACCAGCGTCTTGCCACGCCCCTCCTGCGCGAGCTGGAGTCCGCGCCCGCGCTGCGGACCGTAGCCCAGGATCAGGCACTGCAGCGCCAGGCCCACCGGGCAGAGGAAGAGCACCAGCGCCCCGGGCAGGAGGATCAGGACCACGAAGGCCTCCTCGGCCTTCTTGCCCCGTCGCCGCCCCGGCTGCGGGGCCGCTTCGCTGGGAGCCTGGGCCGTCGGGCCGTCTCCTGGGCCCTCGACCTGCACGGCAGGGGGCGGCGGGGGAGGGTCCTGCGCGAGGCACGGAGTGGTCCACCCGACCCAAGCTGCCAGCAAGGCGACCACTGCCCAACGCGTCACGCGATCCCTCCCCAGGGTTGCTCCCGCCGGCTCACGAACCAGTTCAACCCCAGCACGGCGGGCGCCAGCAGCAGGATCAGGGCCAACGGTGTTTGGGGCAACGCCTCGTCGGGGAGCGCCGCGCGCACCTCGTCGAGGACACCAGACAACCAATCGCTGGGCGCGTCGACCACGGCCCCCAGAGGCAGGTCGGGTCGGGCGTAGCCCGTGTCCACGGCGAACGGGTCGCTGACGAAGCCCGCGAGCGAGTCCAGCGGCTCCGGCGCCAGGAGGCTCGCCGCCAAGCCCACGACCAGGGCCACCGACGCCGCGAGGGCCACCCAAGAGGTCCAGCGCGCCCGACGCTCGGCAGCGAGCCTGGACATGACACGGCGTGTCACGTCGATCTCGGGGGGGATCGGCTCCTCGGCGAGCAGCGCGTCCAGTCGCGCAAAGCCGTCGCTAACCTTCTTAGCTTCAGCGCTTTGTGCAGCGAAGGCGGCGTAGGCCGGGGGCAGGGGGTCCCCACTCCCGAGGAGGCGCTTGAGCTCGTTGAGGGTGCAGGCAGGGTCGCTCACGGGGGGAACTACCGACGAGGTCGCTTGGAGGTTTCAATGGAGTTCTGAGCATGTCCCCCAAGAGGGGTAGGCTCGTGCGCAGAATCATGGGGGATCCTAATGCGAGACAGGATTGAGCAGGTAGCCGAGTTGCTTTTGGCCGCCGCGCACGCCGACCGACACGTGGAGCCCGAGGAAATGGAGCGGATCGAAGGGATCCTGGCCGAGATCCTGGGCCAGGGTGCCTCGAACGCGGACCTGGTGGGCAAGGTGACGAGCGACCCGGGCGACCTCGCCCCGGCCGACGTGGAGCGGATCGGCGGCATGCTGCGCGGCATGGCGACGGACGGCGAGCTCCCGCCTCAGCTCGTGCAATACCTCGCGGACTTCGACCCCGACCGCTTCGACATGGACCGAGCGGTGGGTCCGTTCCTCCGGGAGCCCGTGGAGTTCAAGCGACGGCTGCTCGAGTTCGCGGTGGCGGTGCACGAGTCCGACGGCGAGCTCGACTTCGCCGAGGACACCTTCGTCCGCGAGCTCGCGTTCAAGCTCGGAGTGCCCGAGGACGCCTACGCGGACTTGCTGCTCCACGAGTCCTTCACGGGCACGATCAAGCCGGCCCCCGACGACGAAGAAGACTCCGAATACTCGCCGGTCGGCTCCTTCGGCGACGACGGGAACGCCGGAATCACGCCAGGGTGGGAGACCAGCGGGTTTCCGAAGGCCAACGGGCAGGGCGAGGAGCCCTCGACCCCCAGCACCCTGCGCCTGGAGCGTGAGCCCGACGAGCCGCTGCAGGTAACGGTCACGCCCGACGAAACCGACGTCGACCCCGACACCCACGGCACGATCGTGCTCCCCCGCCCCGACCTGCCGCCGCCAGCTCCCGAGGAGTCCCAGGCGCTAGACCGGACCGCGGAGACCGTGGCCGTCTCGCGCAGCGAAATGCGCGAGCTGGCCAAGCAGGACGCCGAGCGCAGCACCCCCAAGCCGACCCCCGAGCCCGAGTGGACCTACGCCAGCGACCTCGGTGAAGAGCCGACCGTCGAAGACGCGTCGGAGGCCGAGGCGCCGAGCGCTTCGCTCAGCGACCTCCGAGACCTGGCTCCGCCGCCCCCGCCCAAGGTCGCCAAGGGTGCGGAAGCCCCCCTCGAGAAGAAGGCCACCAAGAAGAAGACCGCCAAGAAGAAACCGGCCGCCAAGAAGAAGACCGCCAAGAAGGCCGCCAAGAAGCCGGCCGCCAAGAAGAAGGCCGCCAAGAAGAAGGCCGCCAAGAAGAAGGCCACCAAGAAGAAGGCCACCAAGAAGAAGGCCACCAAGAAGAAGGCCACCAAGAAGAAGGCCACCAAGAAGAAGGCCGCCAA
>JAGQRJ010000012.1 GCA_020425635.1 Planctomycetota bacterium
CGCCCCGCGGCGGCTGCACGAGGTGCTGGCGCCGACCGAGGTCGTCCACGGCTCGCGCGATCTGCTGGTACCTCTGGCGCTGGCGCGCGCCGCCGCGGAGCGCCTCCCGCGTGCCCGCCTGACCGTGCTCGACGGCGTGGGCCACATGCCCTGGCTCGAGGCGCCGCGGGAGCTCGCGGCGCGGGTTCAGGTGGCGCGTCAGCGCGCCGCGCACGATCACCCTTCCACCCCAACAGGAGACGCTTGACGTGGAGAAGACGAAGAAGACCCCGACCCAGACCCTGGACGACGCCAAGGCCACCGGCCAACGCGTGCTGCAAGCCTACGTCGACGCCTACACCGGCGCCGCCAACCACTGGGACGAGCTCGCCAAGGGCCAGCTCAAGTCCGCCATGACCTTCAACGAGCAGGCCCTGGCCGCGGTCAACCAGACCGCGACCGCGCTGCTCGAGGCCAACGCCACCGCGCGCAAGGCCAGCATGGAGCTGGTTGGCAGCGCGTTCTAAACAGCCGCGGCCCGCGGGGGCAACCCCGCGGGCCGAACCACAGGAGACAGAGCATGATCTTTCCGCACGAGCGCTTCCAAAAGCTGTTCACCGAGTCTGCCCAGCGCTGCGAGCAGTGGGCCGCGGACTGGTGGAGCGAGCACCTACGCAAGCCCGAGACCCTGAGCGGTATGGGCGACATGCTCGGCGCCATGTGCACGCTCAAGGAGCGCTGGAACAAGGGCCTCGAGCAGACCTGGGCCCACTGGCGCCTCCCCTCGGCCCTCGACATGGAGCGGCTCTACGAGCGCCTGGGCGAGCTCGAAGAGCACATCGCGCGCCTCGAGGACCAGCTCGAAGACGCCCCCCAGCGTCCCCAGACCCCGGCCCAGCCGGTCGAGGCCTAGCGCGTGGCCGCCACCCAGACCTTCGACCCCGCCCTCGAAGCGCGCCGCGCGCAGAACGCGGCGCAGGGGGCCCTCAGCGCGCTGCGCTTGCTCGCCGGCGCGACCCCCCACGACGAGGTGTGGCGCTCGGGTCCGGTGCGCCTGCGCGCCTACGCGCCTCAGGGTCCCGCGACCCGGCCGCCGCTGCTGCTGGTGACGCCGATCATCAACCGCTACCGGATCGTGGACCTCGCGCCCGACGGGTTGAGCCTGGTCCAGGGGCTGACCGCGGCGGGGATCCCCGTCTACGTCGCCGACTGGGGCGAGCCGGCCGCGATCGACCAGGGCACCGACTTCGAGGACTACGTCCTGCGCTACCTGCCCGCCATGCAGCGGGTGATCGAGGCGCGCCACACGCCGGGGCCGGTCGACGTGATCGGCTACTGCCTGGGCGGGACGATCTCGGTGCTCTACGCTGCGCGCTTCCCGGAGCGCGTGCGCGCGCTCGTGACCCTCAACACCCCCGTGGACTTCGCCACTGGCGAGCCGCACATGGACCTCCTGCGGGAGTGGGTCGACGCGCGCTGGTTCCCCGTCGAGCGCCTGACCGCCGCCTTCGGCAACATGCCCGGGCGGCTGATCCAGCAGGGCTTCCTCTGGCCGACCCCGATCGGCTCGGCGCTCAAGTTCGCGCGGGCCTGGCCGAAGTTCGACGACGCCGAGTTCGCCCACTTCTTCAGCGTGCTCGAGTCCTGGAACCAGGACGCGGTCGATGTGCCGGGCGCCGCCTACCGGCGCCTGATCACCACGCTCTACCGCAGCAACGACCTCGTCGAGCGTCGCTTTCGCCTGCGCGAGCGGCTCGTGACCCTCGACGCGATCACCTGCCCGGTGCTCGCGGTGACCTGCGCCCACGACACGATCTGCCCGCCTGGCGCCGCCCGCGCGCTGCTCGAGCACGTCTCGACCCCGGCCGATCAGCGCCGCGAGCTCGCGCTCAGCGGCGGGCACATCGTGCCGATCGTGGGCAAGAAGGCGCCCCAGCGCCTGCACCCCCAGCTGCTGGAGTTCCTCGGGGTGTCAGGGGGCCTCTCCGAGGCCCCCTCGCCCTCGCAGCCGAGCAGCTCGGGCTCACCCCCAACGGGCCGCAGGCGCGCATGATCGCTCCCGCCCGCTCGCTGACGCACCCGGCCGACGAGGTCCTGCGCCACGGCCCCATGCGCGTCCTGCGCTACCGGCCGCTGCGCGCGGAGACCCCCGCGTCGCGCCCCGTGCTCCTCGTGCCCTCGATCATCAACCGGGCCTACATCCTCGACCTGCGCGAGGGACAGAGCCTGGCGGGGCACCTCCTGGAGCAGGGGCTCGACGTGTTCCTCGTCGACTGGGGCACGCCGAGCGCGGCCGACGCGCACCTCGACCTCGAGGCCTACGCCGTGCGCTTGCTGCGCCGGGCGATCCGCGGCGCGCGCGCCGCGAGCGGGGCCGAGGCCGTGCACCTGCTCGGCTACTGCCTCGGCGGGACCTTCGCGCTGATCGCGGGCGCCTGCGGGGTCCCGGGGATCGACACGATCTGCGCGCTCACGACCCCGGTCGACCTCAGCGAGCCGGGGCCCCTGAGCGTGCTCACCGACCGCCGCCTCGTCGACCTCGAGCGGCTCTGCCGCGCCTACCCCGTGGTCCCTGGGCCCGCGCTCTGGGCGACCTTTCAGGCCCTGGACCCGGTCGGGATCCCGCGCAAGTACCGCCGCGCCGGCGAGCGCTGGCGCGACCGCGAGCAGCGCGAGCGCTTCCGCGCCCAGGAGGCTTGGCTCAACGACCCCGTGCCCATGACCGCGCGCGTGCTGCGCGACGTGGTCGACGGCCTCTACCGCAAGAACCTGCTCGCCAAGGGCGAGCTGCGCGTGGCCGGGCGGCCCGTCGCGCTCGCGCGCGGCACCCAGCCCGTGCTGAACCTGATCGCCTCCTCCGACAGCCTCGTGCCCCCGGCGTGCGCGCGTCCCCTGGCCGACCTCTGGGGCGGCCCGGTCACGACCCGCGAGTTCGCCGCGGGGCACATCGGCGTGACCGTCGGATCGCGCGCGCCCCGAGACCTCTGGGCCACCGTCGCCCAGTGGCTGCGCGCGCACCAACCCACCAAGGAGCTCCCCTCGTGATCTCGACCTTCAACGCGGCCATCAGCGCTCACCCCCTGGCCTGGGGCCTCTTCGGCGTCTACCTCGTCGTGACCTTCTGGCTCGCCTACCTCGGGCACCGCCGCACGAAGTCCTTCGAAGACTTCGCCGTGGGCGGACGCTCCATGGGGCCCGGCTTGGCCGGCATGACCCTCGGCGCGTGCCTCGCGAGCACGGCGACCTTCGTGATCAACCCCGGCTTCGTCTACGCCTGGGGTCTGCCGGCGCTGCTCGCCTTCTCGCTGCCGCTGTTCGCCGGGGTGTTCACCGGCCTGGCGGTGCTCGGGCGCGGCTTCCGCAAGCACGGGAAGCAGGCGACGACCCTCCCGGTGTGGATCGGCCAGCGCTACGGATCCCAGGGCCTGCGCGCCTGGTTCGCCTCGCTCTGCCTGCTGCACGTGTTCTACGTGGTGCTGATCGTGGTCGGCGCCGCGCTGGTCATGACCAACACCATGGGGCTGCCCTACAGCACCTCGGTCGGGCTCGTGGTGTGCGTGGTGTTCAGCTACGTCTGCTTCGGCGGGACCTACGCCCACGCCTACACCAACACCGCGCAGGGCGCGATCATGCTCGTCGTGGCGGGGTTGATCTTCGTCTACGCCCTGAGCGCGATCGGCTCCCCGAGCGAGGCGCTCACCCAGCTCGCCGCCCAGGACCCCCAGCTCGCCGGCGCGGTGCACACCGGGAGCCCCTTCTACCGCAACCTGTTCGAGGTCCTGGTGTGCCCCTTCGTGATCGGGTTCGCCCTCGTCGCGCAGCCGCACCTGCTGCTCAAGACGCTCTACCTCAAGCGCACCCGCGACCTCATGACCTTCGGGGTCACGGGCTTTGCCTGCTTCGTCGTGTTCAGCCTCGTGCTCTTCGCCGGCCTCGCCGCGCGCCTCGAGTTCGGCGGCGGCCTGGCCCAGGACGTGGCCATGAGCCGCTGGCTCGCCGGGGCCTTCCCCGCGGGGCTGGGCGCGGTGGTCAGCGTGGCGATCCTCGCCGCGGCCATGTCGACCCTCGACGGGCTCCTGGTCGCGGTCTCCGCGATCGTGGGCGGCGACCTGATCGCGCACCCGTCGGTCATGGGGCGCCTCGGGGTCCCCGCCGAGCGGCACAACGCGACGGCGCTCTGGGCTGGCCGCGGCACGATCCTGGTCCTCGGCGTGATCGCCTGGGCGGTCGCGATCGACCCGCCCCGCCTGGTCGGGATCTTCGGCACGATCGGGACCTACGGCCTGCTCGTCGCGAGCCTCCCCGCGGTCTTGTTCGGGGTCGTCCTCCGGCGTCCTCCGAGCGCGCGGGGGATCGTGTTCGGCTCGCTCACCGGGCTCGTCGTGCACCTCGGCCTCTACTACGGCGACTGGACGATCAACACCGGGCTCACCGCGACCCTCGCGCTGTTCGCGGCGCTGCCCGTGACCTTGATCGTGGGCTGGACGCCTGCGCCGCGGGCGGCGCCCGTCGCCCCCGAGCCCTCGGACACCCCGACCCCCTCCCAACGCCTGATCGCCGTCGGCTCCTAGCCGAGAAGGACGAGGTACGTCATGTCGCTTGGTCATTGGCTCGAGAAGTGGAACCGCTTCGGTCCCGACCGCGTCGCGCTGGTCGACGCGGTGAGCGGACGGCGCCTGAACTACGCCGACCTCTTCGACCGCGCCCAGCGCCGCGCGCTGTGGCTGCAGGCGCGCGGGGTCGGCGCGGGCGACCGCGTCGCGTGGACCGCGCGCAACGAGCCCGAGTTCTTCGAGCTGCTCTTCGCCTGCGCGCGCCTGGGCGCGATCCTGGTCCCCGTCAACTGGCGGCTCGCGCCGCCCGAGGTCAAGTGGATCCTCGACAACTGCCGGCCCACGGTGACCGTGGGCGGCGCTGAGCTCGCGCAGCCCCTGGACCTCAGCGGGCCCACCCCCGCGGTCCCCGCGGCGGAGGTCGAGGACGCGACGCCGCTCATGATCCTCTACACCTCGGGCACCACCGGGCGGCCTAAGGGCGCGCTCTTGACCCACGGCTCGATCACGGCCAACAGCCTCAACACCACGATCGCCTGCGACCTGCGCGCCGACGACAGCACCGTGACCTACACCCCGCTGTTCCACACCGGGGCGGTCAACGTGCTCTCGCTCCCCCTGCTGCACCGGGGCGGCAAGGTGGTGCTGCTCCCCGGCTTCGACGCCGAGGCGATCCTCGAGTGGGGGGCGCGCGAGCGCTGCACGATCCTGTTCGGGGTGCCGACGACCTTCGAAATGCTCCGCGACGCCGACGGCTTCGCCGCGGCCGACCTCTCCCGGGTGCGCTTCGCGCTCTGCGGCGGGGCGCCCTGCCCGCTCGGGTTGATCGAGGACTACGCCGCGCGCGGCGTGGTCTTTCGCCAGGGCTACGGGTTGACCGAGGTCGGCCCCAACTGCTTCTCGCTCCCCCCGGAAGACGCCGTGCGCAAGGCGGGGACCGTGGGCTTTCCGGTCATGCACTGTCAGGCGCGGGTCGTCGACGCGGCCGGGCACGACGTGGCGCCGGGCGCGGTCGGCGAGCTCTGGCTGCGCGGTCCGCACGTCTGCGGCGGCTACTGGGAGAACCCCGCGGCCACCGCGGAGGCCAAGCGCGACGGCTGGTGGGCGACGGGCGACCTGTTCCAGGTCGACGCCGACGGCTACTTCCGCGTGGTCGGGAGGAAGAAGGAGATGTTCATTTCGGGCGGGGAGAACGTCTACCCGGCCGAGGTCGAGCAGGCGATCCTCCAGCACCCGGCGGTCAAGCAGTGCGCCGTGCTCGGCATGCCCGACCCGACCTGGGGCGAGGTCGGCTGCGCCTTCCTCGTGCTCGAGCCTGGCCACGCTGTGACCTCCGACGAGCTGCGCGCCTTCCTCCGAGCGCGGATCGCGGCCTACAAGGTCCCCAAGGCCGTGCGCACGCTCCCCGAGCTCCCTCAGACCGCCTCGGGCAAGGTCAGCCGCCCGGAGCTGGCGCGGCTGCTCCCGCAGCCGCAGGAGGTGTAGCGTGCGTCGCCCGCGCCACGGCCTCGCCCTGCTCGCCGCGCTCGCGCTCCCCTCGCTGGCCTCGGCCTACGACGGGCCGGTGCGCAAGCGCGCGCTGCGCCTGGCGGACTTCCGCTTCGAGAGCGGGGAGACGATCCCCGAGCTGCGCCTGGGCTACGAGACCTACGGCCAGCTCAACGCCGCCCGCGACAACGTCGTCTTGATCTGCCACTTCTTCATGGGCGACGGCCACGCCGCCGGGAAATACTCGCCCAGCGACGCGACCCCTGGCTGGTGGGACGAGCTGATCGGAGACGGCCTCGCGATCGACACCCGGCGCTACTTCGTGGTGAGCACCGACCTGCCCTGCGGCATGCAGGTCAAGCGCGACACGGTGATCACCACCGGCCCGCGGAGCCTCGACCCGCGCACGGGCGTGCCGTATGGGCCGCGCTTCCCGCGCACGACCCTGCGCGACTACGTCGCCGCCCAGCGCGCCGTGCTCGACGTCCTCGGCGTGCGCCGGCTGCGGCTGATCACGGGGCCCTCCATGGGCGGCATGCTCGCCCTGCAGTGGGCGGTGACGCGGCCCGACGAGGTGGACCAGGTGCTCGCCGTCTCGGCGCCGATCGAGTTCAGCGCGGTCGACCGCGCCGGCTTCCAGGCTTCGGCCGCCGCGATCCGCTCCGACCCCTTGTGGCTGCTCGGCGACTACCTGCGCTTCGGCGTCGAGCCGGACTACGGGGTCGCCATGGCCCTGCATGGGCTGCTCGCGCTCAGCGAAGGCGACGCGCTCTGGATCCCCTGGCGCTGGCAGAGCTACCTCGACGACGCGCGCGGGGTCGACGCCAACCACTACCTGCAGACCCTCGGCCTGCACACCGACTACACCCTCGGCGCCGAACACGGCAGCCAGGCCGCAGGCTTGCGCCGGATCCGCGCGGACGTGATCCTGCTCGGCTCACGAGACGACGAGTTCATTACCCCCGAGGAGCTCGAGGACGCCGAGCAGACGCTACGCGCTGCGAGGGTCCGCGCTCAGCGGGTCTTGTTCGACGGAACCAACGGGCACCTGAGCTGCCTGGAGGACCAGGGCGCTTTCGCGCCCGTCCTCAGCAACGCGCTGCGCTGAGCGCAGGCCACAGAAAGAGACGCACATGAAGTTGGACGAAGTCAAAGCGATCGTGACGGGAGCGGGGAGCGGCATGGGTCGTGCCTTCGCCCTGGGGCTGGCCAGCGCCGGCGCCCAGGTCGTGGTGGCCGACGTGAGCATGGACGGGATCCGCGAGACCCTGGACGAGGGCGCGGGCCTGCCCGGCAAGCTCTTCCCCTGCGAGGCCGACGTGAGCTCCGAGGAGAGCGTGCGCGCCATGATCGAGCGCGCCGCCGCCGACATGGGCGGGCTGAACGCGCTCGTGAACAACGCCGGGATCTTTCGCGACGGGCTGCTGGTCAAGGTCGACAAGCAGACCGGCAAGGTCAGCGGCGCCATGTCGCTCGAGAACTGGAACAAGGTCCTCGCGGTGGACCTGACCGGCCCCTTCCTCTGCACCCGCGAGTTCGCGCGTCAGGTGATCGACTCGGGCACGAAGAGCTCGGTCGTGATCAACATTTCGTCGGTCTCGCGCGCGGGGAACCGCGGGCAGAGCAACTACTCCGCCGCCAAGGCGGGGCTCGTGGCCGACACCAAGCTCTGGGCCGAGGAGCTCGCGCGCTATGGAATCCGCGTGGGGGCCGTGGCTCCGGGGTTCATTCAGACCCCGATCCTCGACGGCATGCGCCCGGACATGCTCGAGGCCATGGTCAGTCAGGTCCCCCTGCGCCGCACCGGCACGCCCCACGAGATCTTCCAGGGCGTGAAGTTCATTCTCGAGTGCGACTACTTCACCGGGCGCTGCCTGGACATAGACGGCGGCTTGCACGTCTAGGTAGAGTCGGGTCTCCGCCTCAGGAGGCCCCATGCACACCCACCACGCGATCGACTACGTCGAGTTCACCGTCCGCGACCTCTCGCAGGCGAAGCGTTTCTTCACAGCGGCCTTCGGCTGGACGTTCAATGACTATGGCCCGGCCTACGCCGGGATCCAGGGTGCGGAGCGCGAGCAGGGCGGGCTTCGTGAAGGAGAGCCTGCGAGCGGCGGCGGGCCGCTGGTGGTGCTCTACTCCGAGGACCTCGACGTGAGCCTGGCTGCGGTGCGCGCCGCCGGCGGCGAGGTCACCCGGGAGCCCTTCGCGTTCCCCGGCGGACGCCGCTTCCAGTTCAAGGACCCGAGCGGAAACGAGCTCGCCGTGTGGGCCACGCGCTGACGGCTGTTCCGGGCTACGCCTGGAACAGCGCGCGCAGCTCCTCCAGATACGGCCCCGCCTGCGGGTCGCCTTCGGCCGGGGCCCAGCCGACCTTCTCGCCCGGCTCGAGCGGGCGGTAGGGGCCGGCCTTCGACTCGAAGAACACCGTGCCCTCGGCGAGGGAGACCACCGAGTGCAGCGTCCCGGCGGGGAGGGTCACGGCGAGCACCTGCTCGGCGGGTCCCACCACCCGCGCTTCACCCGGCGTGCCTGCGGGGTCGAAGGTCACGACGCCGAGGCGACCGCGGAGCACGGTGATCGTCTCGTCCTTGTCGGCGTGGCAGTGGGGGGGGACGTAGCTGCGCGGCTCGATCGCGTTCAGCAGGCGCTGGCTCGGGTCCGCCTCGTCGCGGTGCAGGTTCACGTTCTTGCGTCCGCGGGGCGACGCCTGGGCGGCGCGGGTGGCGGCCTCGAGGGCGGCGGTGTCGATCGTGCGCATGGCAGGGTCCTTCCTGGCGAGGCGGAATTCTAGCCCCCACTTCTCACCACTCGCTCCGCTCGTGGATTCGAAGTGCGGCCAGCAGTGTTTTTCAAGACAGTGAGACCCGGCCTGCGGCGGGGTGCGCACTGTCGCTTGCGCCTCGCTCGCGGCGGCAGAGCCGCCGACTCGCTCCGGCTCAGCCCGCCTGGAGCGCGGCCCAGACGACCGCGGTCACGACGAGCAGCGCCAGCACGACGGGCGTCCAGCTCTCGCGGGTCGGGAGCCAGCAGCGGCAGTGGGGGCAGCGCAGGTGCCCGTGCTGCCCAGCCACCGCCATGGGCTGGGCGCAGCAGCGGCAGGCGCGGGTCCCGATCACGCCCGCGGACCGACCCAGGTCGAGATCGCCTCGAGCGGCTTGCGCTCGAGGGCCGGGACCTGGCAGTCCGGGGCGGGGAAGCCCACCGGGAGGAGCACGAAAGGGGTCTCGTTCTCCGGGCGCTCGAGCAGCTCGCGCAGGAACTGCATGGGGTTCGGGGTGTGGGTCAAGGTCGCGAGCCCCGCGGCGTGCAGCGCCGCGATCAGGAACCCGGTCGCGATCCCGACCGACTCGCTGACGTAGTAGTTCTTGGTGCGCCCGCTCTCGGCGGGCGGTCGGCGCTGCGCGAAGACCACGATCAGGGCCGGGGCCTCCGTTATGTGCTCCTTGATCGCGTCCGTGCCCAGGGGGCGCAAGACCTCGAGCCAGGGCTCCGGCATGCGGCCGCCGTAGTTGAGCTGCTCCTCTCGCTCGGCGGCCTCGCGGATCTGGGCTTTGAGCTCGGGGTCGGTCACGACCACGAAGTGCCAGGGCTGGAGGTGCGCGCCCGAGGGGGCCGAGCCGGCCGCGAGCAGGCAGTCTTCGAGGACCCCGGGCGGGATCGGCTCGGGCGAGAACTGCCTCACGCTCCGCCGCGCTCCGATCTGCTCACGGAAGCGGCGGGCTTCGGCCTGCATGGTGTCGGGCGCGAGGCGAGTGAAGTTCAGGGGCTCGTAGACCGGCTCGCTCATAACCGCTTCCGTGGGCGGGGGGTGACGCAGTGCGCCGCATTGTGGCGGCCGTGCGCGGGAGCGACCAGGGATAAATGATTTCTCAGACGGGGTTTGCGTGCTAACCTCCCCGCCCTGGAGCGGGAAGCGGAGGAAGCCATGATTCGATACTTCGGGGCCGTCGCCCTATGCGTGCTGCTCGGCCTGAACGTCGCCCTGGGTCAAGACAACGACCCGCCGCAGCTGACCCTGAGCTCCCCCACTCGAGGTGAGATCGTCCCGGCCGGGACGGTGCGTGTGGCCGGGACCGTGACCGACGCCAGCGGGGTCTCGATCCTCGTGGTCAACGGCGTCCCGGTGATCCCCGACGCCGCCGGCAACTTCGCCGAGCTGGTCGCGGTCCGCGCGGGCATGAACGCGATCGAGGTCGAGGCCTTCGACCCCTACGCCAACGCCACGCAGGTGCGGACCGTCGTGCTCGCCGGCACCTTCCGTCCGCTGACCCAGGGTGTCCCCAACGCGCTCGCCGCGCGCCTCAACCGCCCCGGCTTCGTCGCGATCGAGGCCCTCGCCGCCCAGGAGCTGGCCCGCGCCGACTTGGGCGCGCTCGTCCGCGCGCAGAACCCGCTCTACGAGGACACCAGCGGCCTGACTCAGGTCACGGTGACCGCCGAGGCCGCGAGCTTCGGCACCCCGCGCCTGAGCCTCGACCCGCAGGCCGGCGGGCTCGCCGTGCGCGTCGAGGTCCCCGCGGTCGACATGACCGTGCGCCTGCGCGGACGGCTGGGCTTCGTGAGCTTCAACCGCACCGTGCGCACCACCGCGACCCTGGCCACGATCACCGGGCGCGCCTCGCTCGTGGGGCAGCCCGGCGGCGGGCTGCGCAGCCAAATGACCAACACCCAGGTCGCCCTCGACGGCTTCCGCTTCGATATCTCGGGCTTCCCCGGCTTCCTCGAGAGCCTGATCCGCGGCGTGGTGCGCCGGGTGCTCGTCGACCAGATCAAGAAGCAGATCGAGACCACGATCCCGGCCCAGGTCGATCAGGCGTTGACCGTGTTCAACCAGCCGGTGACCAAGACCGTCCTCGGGCGCCCGGTGACCCTGCGCCTGGTCCCGAACCAGGTGGTCGTCGACCCCGACGGCGCGTTCTTCCGCGCCGACGCCGACGTCGCGATCCCGGCGCTGCCCGGCCACGCCGGGCCCGGCTCGCTCGCGACCCCGGGAGCCGCGCCGCTGCTCGGTCCGACCCGCGCCTTCGCGCTCTCCCTCGACGACGACCTGCTGAACCGCGTCGGCTACGCCGCGTGGCAGGGCGGGCTGATGGACTTCTCCCTCGACCGCGCCGCCGCGACCCAGCTCGGCTTGCCGGCGTGGCTGCCCCTCGAGGCGTTCTGGCTGCAGGCCTTCTTGCCCTCGCTGATCGGGCACGTCGACCCGCGCGACCCCCTCGAGTTCGAGCTCGAGTCGCGTCTGCCTCCGGTGTTCTCCGCCCGGCCCGGCGCCGAGCCGCTGCAGGTCAGCGTCGGCGAGTTCGTGGTCTCGATCTACGCGGCCCCGGCTGGGCGCGCGCGGCAGCTCGTGCTCGAGGTCACGACCCAAGTCGAGTTCGCCGTCGGGGTGACCGTCGACGCGCAGAACACCCTGCGGCTGAGCGTCGCTGGGCGGCCGACCGTGCGCACCGAGGTCACCGCGAGCCCGCTGGCGCAGGTCAACGCGACGGGCGTCGCGACCTTCGTGGACTTCCTGATCCCGCCGGTGATTCAGCTCCTGCCCCGGGCGTGGTCGGGGTTCCCGCTGCCCGTGGTCCCCGGCGGCGTTCAGCCCCGCGGCCTCGAGCTGCGCGCCGACGGCCCCGCGGGGGACCACCTCACGCTGCGCGGCGACCTCTGAGCAAGCAAGACGCGAGCGCGCGAGAGATCTCGCGCGCTCGCGCTCCCCGTGCTCGGGGTTTGGAAAGCGGCAGGGTCGGTTAGCCCCCCGCGAGCTCACCGCGTCGTGGTGAGCTTTGCGGTCTAGCCCACGGGGAGCAGCACAGGGCTCTCGCTGAGCATGGAGCGGAGCATCCACGCCGTCTTCTCGTGCACGCTCATGCGGTTGACCAGCAGGTCCACGGTGGCCTCGTCGTGAGCCTCCTGGGCGACGGGCAGCACCTTCCGCGCCGTGCGGATCACGGCCTCGTGCCCCTCGAGCAGCTGCTCGAGCATGCGATTCGCGAGGGGGACGCCGGTCTCCTCCTGAATGCTGGACATGGCCTGGAACCGGCTGAAGCTCCCGGGAGCGTAGATCCCCAGGGCTCGAATCCGCTCAGCGAGCTGATCGACGGCGGTTGCCAGCTCCGTGTACTGCTGCTCGAACAGCGTGTGCAGCGTCTGGAACATGGGTCCCGTCACGTTCCAGTGGAAGCTCTGGGTCTTGAGGTAGAGCGTGTAGGAGTCGGCCAGGACCTCGGCCAGGCCGGTTGCGATCTGGTCGCGGTCGGTGATCGAGATTCCAATGTCGATGTTCATGGGTCTTCCTTTCTTCGTGCAAGTGAGGCCCCTGCCCGCGGCATGGTGCAGGCAGGGGGGCGCGCCTAGCCGGCCTGGGGGCCGCTGACGGGCTTGGGCCAGCGCGAGGCGCAGGTGATTCGGTTGCGGCCAGACTGCTTGGAGCGGTAGAGGGCTTGATCGGCGGCCTCGATCAGGTCGTCCGCTTGCTGCCCGTCGCCGGGGAACGAGGCGAGGCCTACGCTGACCGTGGCCCCGAGGCCAGGGGCGAACTCGCGCTCGACCAGGCGCCTCAAGCGCTCGGCCAGCCGCAGGGCGTCTTCGCGAGCGGTCTCGGGCAAGAGCAGCGCGAACTCCTCGCCGCCATAGCGCGCGGCGAGGTCGACCACGCGCGCTTCCGCGCGGAGGATCTCACCGACCCTGGCCAGGACCTGGTCGCCGGCTGGGTGCCCGTGGGTGTCGTTGAGGACCTTGAAGCGATCGAGGTCGAGCATGAGCAGCGAGAGCGGGCTGCCGTAGCGGCGCGCGCGCTCGAACTCACGCCCCAGGCGCTCCTTGAAGGTCGCTTGATCGAACAGCCCAGTCAGGCCGTCGCGGAGGGCGACCTCGGCGACCTGTGTCAGCTCGTCTTCGCTGCACAGCACCAGGGACCCCTCCACGAGGTGTTCGTGTTGGTTGAGGAAGTCGAGGCTCGCGACCGTCACCTCCACCGGGCGGCCGAGGCGCTCGCTCATGTCGGCCTTGTGCTGCAGGATTCGAGTCCACAGCCAGCGAGCCATGCGCTCGTGGTAGCGGTGCTGGGTGAGCACGAACAGCATGTCGGCGTAGAGCTGGTCTCCGCGCTCGCGCTTGATTCGCTCGTGGTGACGGCGGACCGAGGGCGAGGTGATCGGCTGGTCCCCCGCCTCCGCCGACACGAAGTGGAGGTCGACCTCCGACTCGTGGAGGACGCGCAGCAGGTGCCTTCGCGTCGAGGAGCGGGAGTCCTGGGGTTCGGGGTCGGGCTCGAAGGGCAGCGGCTCGGGCGCGGGTTCCGTGGTGCCCCGTGCGGAGCGGGCGTCCGGTTGGCCGATCATGTCCTCGAGGGCCAGGTGCAGCCAGGCTGCGAAGTCGGGCACCGCGGTGAACGCGTCGAGCCCGTGGGCGGGGTTGAGCAGCAGGATCTGCTCGGAGCGCGGGACCGCGCGGAAGCAGGCGACGACGTCGTCGTCGGTCCTCTGCGCGAACGGAACGAGGAGCTGCGGGCCCTCGGATTGGTTCGGGGGCGCGTTGAGCGCGCTGTAGAGGTCGAGGAAGGTCGACCCGTCCACGAAGCGCCAGGGAGGGAGCTCGCTCCAGCCCAACTTCAGCACGCGCTCGTAGAGCGCGGGCAGCGGGAAGCCTGTGGCGCAGACCGTGGCGGGGGTGGCGTCGTGGGCGGAGAACTTGGGAGCGCATTGCATGGCGGTGTTCCTTCGTGGGTTGAGGTGAGGAGGGCAGGAACAGGAATCAATCGACGGCGCCGAGCCTCCCCCAGCCGTCGAGGACGGCCTTGACCTGGTCTTCGATGGCGGCGTCCGCGGGCACCGTCACCGTCGGCACCTCCGGGGCGGGCGAGCCGGGCCGTGGCCGTGTGGGCTGCGCTGGCCGCAGCAGCGCGCAGAGCTGGCCCAGGACCTCGCGCAGGTCCGTCAAGGTGCTCGCGAGCTCCGTGACGCGCTCGAGCGCCTCGGGGTCCGTCCCCGCGACCTCGACCAGCAGCGCCGGGGCGCCGACGCGTCGCGCGATCTTCAGCACCTGTCGCTTCGCTGCGGGGGTCGAGAGTCGCGCGCTGAACACGACTCGCTTCCCGCAGCCGAGTTCGCTGCGAATCTGGCGGGTGAGGTCGTCGAGGGATTGGACGGACTCACCGCGCAGCCGGGCCTCCGCGGGGTCTGTCTGCGCGAGGTGGACCGACTTGGGGAGGTATTGATTGAGGAAGTGTCCGAGGGTCCGCTTGCCGCTCAGCGGAGGCCCCGAGATCACGATCAATCCTGCTGAAGAGGGCTTTCCGTGGGGCGCGGGGGGGAGCTCGAGCGCGGTGTGGGGCTCGAGGGGGTGCTTCAGGTAGTTCGCCTCGTCTTCGTCTTCAGCGGCCGGGGGGGCGACGCAGGGGACAGGGGCCCCGCCCTTCAGGACCCGCAGCTGAGACGTGGTCTGAGTCCAAGCGAGCGGACGCACGGTGGTCCAGCCGGCCGGGAGCGAGGACTCCGGCGTGCTCAGCGCGCGGATGGGCGGCTTGCAGAGGTGGACCGCCGAGACGCGCGAGGCCGGGAGGGTGGAGCGGGTAGAGAGCGAGCGGGCGAGAATGGGGACCTCCTTGTGGCAGTTGGGGGCGCGCCGAGGCGCGAGCGATCTACTTAGTGCGATTCGCGTGCCAACAAGGGGGAAACGGCGCCACAGGGCTTAGGCGCGCTCGAGGGGACAAGCCTGTCCAGTGCTCTGCGTCAGGTGTCCCGGAACTCCCGCCGGTCGAGTCCGTGCTTCTTCAGCTTGCGCAGCAGGGTGCGTCGGTTGACCCCGATCGCGTCGGCGGTCTCCTGCACGCGCCCCCGGTAGTGTTGGAGCGCGCCCCGCAGGTAGCGACGCTCCGCGTCCTCGACGGCGTCGGCCAGGGTCGAGTCGGGGTCGAAGCCTACGGACGGCCCGCCAGGCGCGGGTCGAGCCGCGCCCCGCTTGAGGCGGTTGAAGTCGCGCCTGCCGAGCGGCTTTCCGCGGTGGGTCAAGAGCAGCCGCTCGACGAAGTTCTCCAGCTCGCGCACGTTGCCGGGCCAAGGATGCTCGAGCAGGGCCGAGGTGAAGCCGTCGGTGAGCTCGGGGAACTCTCGAACGTGCTGCCGCGAGAGCTCCCGGGCGAAGTGGCTGAAGAGGAAGAGGATGTCCTCGGGACGTTCGCGCAGCGCGGGCACGTCGAGGCGAATGACGTCGAGGCGATAGAGCAGGTCCTCGCGGAACGTGCCGCGCGCGACCGCCGTCTCCAGCTCCGAGTTGGTCGCGGCGACGATCCGCACGTCGACGGGGATCTGCTCCTGGGCGCCGACCGGGCGCACCGTGCCCTCCTGGAGCGTGCGCAGCAGGCTGAACTGCGCCTCGAGGGGCATGTTGCCGACCTCGTCGAGGAACAGGGTGCCGCCGTCCGCGTGCCGAAACAAGCCGGTCTTGGCGCGCGTCGCGCCGGTGAAGGCGCCCTTCTCATGCCCGAAGAGCTCCGACTCGAGCAGGCTCTCGGGGACCGCCCCGCAGTTCACGGCGACCCAGCGCCCCGGTCGCTTGGAGAGCGCATGGATCGCGCGCGCGAGGCGCTCCTTGCCCGTGCCCGTCTCTCCCAGGATCAGGACCGCCGCGTCGGTCGGGCCCACGCGCACGCAGGTCTCGAACATGTCCCACATCGCGTCGCTGCGGCTCGCGAGGCCATGAAAGGGCCTGCCGCGCTGACGCGTGCGCTGCAGGCGCTCGAGGGGGGGGAGCACGAGCTGCTGCTCGAGGTCGGCCAGCAGCGACTCGGCGAGGGTCTCGGGGGACGCCTCCAGCACCACGTCGGTGGCCCCGTTCATGAGGCAGGCGCGGACCACCCCCGAGCGCAGGTCTGGCCCCCACACCACGATCGTCGCGCGCGGCGCGCGCCCGCGCAGGTCCTTGAGGGTCTTCGCGACGTCACGCTTCTTCAGGGCCTGCCCGCTGAGGACCACCGCGGCTGCGCCCTGGAGGTCGGGGTCGTCGAGGGCGGTCTCGATCGAGGACAGCTTGCGGGTGGGGCGCCCTGCGCGTCGCAGCGGCGCCTCGGCCTGTCTGGAGGCGATCAAGATCACGGTCTGGGAGTTTGGCACGCGCGCGTCCTTCCGTCCGGGGCCTGACCGAGCGTCGCTCGCTCAACGCTTGCTGCGTAGGAGCCAGGGGATGGCGAGCAGGGCGAGCCCTCCCAGCGCGCTGAGCAGCACCCCAAGGCCCAGACCCCGCACACGGTAGCGAAAGCTCACGGTGTGTGCGCCCGGGGGGACCTCGACCGCGCGATAGAGGACGTCGGCGGGGTAGATCTGGGTGGACTCGCCGTCGACGTAGGCTTCCCAGCCCGAGGCGTAGGCCTCGCGCAGGACGAGCACGCGGCGATCGGGGGCGTTCGTGCGCAGTTCGACGCGATCGTGCTCGAGCCTGAGCAAGCGCACGCCCCGGGTCTCGACCTCGGTCGGCTCGTGTGCGCCGGGAGGGATCCAAGAGAGCGCGTCGAAGGGAGCCTCGAGGACGGTCTCGTTCCAGGGGGCCTCGAGCCGTTGAGCGCAGGCGTCTTCGGCGGTGCGCGCGACGCGCGGGGCACGGTACAGCCCGACCCAGGGAAGGGTTTGCCGCAGACGTCCGAGCTGCCAGAGCCCCGCGTCGGCGACGGGGGTGACGTGCGACGCGACCGCGGCGGCGTCCCCCAATGTGGAGACCAGGAGCTGCGCGCCGAGGAGAGCGTTGAGCTTGAACTCCGGGACGTCTTGGTCGTTCCCCGCTGCGCGCAGGAGTTGGTGGCGCGCGAGGAGGATCGAGCTGAACGAGGTCACCGTGCGCACGCCAAAGGGCGCCCCGGCGTTGGGCAGCAGCGCCTGGCGCAAGGAGGACTGCTGGCTGCTCAAGCGCCCGGCGCCGTGGGCCGAGAGGTCGAGGCCAACGCTCAGCGCGCTCGAGAGCGTGCCGACGCGTTGAGGGAGGCCTTGGCGCTGTTGCTCCCGTTGCACGGCGTAGGCGAGCATGGGGGCGTCGAGCAGCCCCCGGGGCGCGGTCTCGAGCTGCGCGTTCCCTGCCAGCGCCAGGTCCAGCAGGGTCAGCGCGAGCAGCCAGCGCATGGGACGGCGTGCGCGGAGGCTGAAGTAGGCTGCGAGGGCGACTCCCGTCGTCGGCGCTGCGAGCGCGGCGGCATGAGTGGACCAGGCGGCCGCCAGCCCGCTCAGGATCACGTTGATCGTCGCCAGAGCCAGCAAGATCCACCCAAACGCGCGGCGCGCCTCGGGCGAGTCGAGGGCGCGTTGCAGCCCTGGGCCAGCGACGACGCAGGCGAGGAACCAGGTGGGGACGAAGAGCTTGGCTGGGTAGCGGAAGGCCCGCAGCCCGGGCACGAGCTCGCTGAGCAGGGGGTAGAGGGGCGTGTAGCGCCCGAGGGCGAGGAGCAAGAGCCCGCCCATGCCCAGCAGGACCCCGCGCCGCTCACGCCACGCAGGGCCCAGGCCGAGGAGCAGCCCCGCGAAGGGCACGACCCCGGCGTAGAGGCTCCCATGCCAAGGGCGATAGTCCGAGAGCAGGACCTCGATCGGGAGTCCCTGGTAGCCGACGCGCAGCGGGCTCACGAGCTGCACGAGCTGCACGGGGCTCAGCGACCAGCGGCTGGCCTCATTCGCGGCCAGGCCCGCAGCGCGGGTCGACTCTGCGATCACCAGCAGCGCTGGGACCAGCAGCGCTGCGCAACACAGCGCCGTGAGCGCGCCGAGGAGCAGCATGCGAGCGGCGAGCCTGGGCCAGGTGTGCCCGGTCGCCGAGCGCGCGATCATGAGCGCCACCGCAGCCGCGGTGAGGCAGTTTTCGGGGGCCCCGGCGAGGAAGGTCAGGGCGAAAGGGAGCACGGCCAGCGCCAGTCGCGCGCTCGAGCCCGGGGCCCGTGACCAGCGCACGAACCCGAGCACACACCACGGGAGCCAGCCGGTCGCGGCCACGTAGATCGGAGTCGAGACGTGCCCGAGCGCCAGCCCGCCGGCTCCAAAGGCGAGGGCCGCGAGCGCCGCGGCGTGCCGACCGCAGCGCTGATCGCGGAGCAGGGTGTAGGTCCCAAAGTAGCCTACGGCCATGTGACCCAGCAGGTAGACCGAGAGGGCCTCCATGGGCTCGAGCACGAGCACGAGCGCGTTGGCTGGGTAGAGCACCGCGAAGGAGAGGTCGCCGTAGAGCGGACTCCCGCAGCCGAACCACGGGTTCCAGCCGGGGAGCTGCCCGCTGCGCCAGAGGTCGGCGAGGAGTTGAAAGCGAGGGAGGGCGAACAGCCCTATGTCAGCACCGACCACCACCTCGTCGCCGACCCAGGCCCGGCGAAAGAGCCACTCGAGCAGGATCAGGCCGAGGGCGAGGTGCGGGACCTCGCGCGTCCAACGAACTCGGCTCGTCGCGCTCAGTTGTCGTTGGTGATCGGGCGCCCCTCGCTGTCCAGAGGGGTGCCCTTCCCGTCCGTCGCGACGTTGCCGCTCGACTCGTAGTCGAACTGGTAGCGCACTCGGGTGGGGAGCTCGTTCACGAACTCCTCGCTGACGGCCACGCGGTGCCCGTCCTTTGCGCGCAGGTTGATCGCACCGTTTGGCTCGCGCTCGAGGCCGACGATCTCCTTCATGTCGAAGGTGGACCGCTCCTCGCCCTGGGTCACCACCAGTCGATCGCGGATCTCGTCGTACTCGACCTTCCCGTCGAGGGGCGACTCGTACTCGAAGGGGCGCTCCTTGGGGCCTTCGTCGACGACGACGTCCTCGACGGGTGCCTCCACCGGGACCTCCGGAGCCTCCACCACCTCAGCGGGTGGCGGAGCGTCCGGGGCGAGCACGACCCGTCCGATCTGAACCGCGATGAAGCCACCGACCACGACCACCACTCCGATCAGGAAGGTGGTCATGCTGATCTGAGTCTCGTCTGAGCGCGGGGTGGCGGCCATGGAGTCCTCGCCTCGCTGAAGTGTCTGGCGTTCCCCGAACCGGCCTACCGGCTCGTGATCACGCGCTGGTATCTGAACACGGTCGCGACCTCGCGGCCACCGGCGCCCGCGATCGGGTCGTGGATCACGAGGAGGTTGAGCTGGAAGGCCTCCTGGGTCGCGAGGTTGGTGGGGCTGTAGACGTCGGTGGCGGTGGTGTCGCCCACGAGGCCGAAGATCGCCGGGAGGGCCGGGTTGAGCGGGGCCCCGCCCTCTCCGTTCCAGAGCACGCGCACGGGACCGTCGCCGCCGAATTGGATTCGGTCGTAGGTGGTCGTGCTCACCGCCCCGCTGGGGGCGAGGAACTCGATCACGATGTAGCCCGCCTCGAAGGTCTCATTGTTGATCGCGCCGTCTCCGTTGAGGTCACGGCCGATGTACGACTCGGTCATGCGCCCGGGGTTTCCGGGGGCGTCGTAGAGGCGCGGCTGGTCGGTGGGGACCCAGCGGAAGCGCACGAAGCCGTTCTCGATGAACTGGCGGGCCGAGACCCGCACGCCGTCGATCACGGACGCGACGCGGTTGTCTGGGAACGGTGGATCGTTGAGCGCGGGGTCTCGGTGGGCGGGGGGGGCCCCCGAGCCCGCGCCGCCGAAGAGCCCTTGGTAGACCGTGGTCGCCGGAATGTGCGACTGGTCCAGGGTCCAGAGCTCGTTGGGCGTCAGTCCGACCCGCTGGCGGAAGGTCAGGGACGGCCGCGTGCGGTAGGTCCCAAGGGGCACGCCGACTCCGGGGGGGAGCGTGGTCAGGTTGCTCGGCGTCGGGCGCAGCGCAGCCTGAGTCCCGGCGAAGTCGATCGGCGATTCGTTGTTCGCCATGACGTAGCGCGCCTCGAGCTCGTCGCCGACCTCCGTCGCCATGTCGGCGACGGCGTTGGCGACAGCGACCTCGCGCCCCATGAAGGTGGCGGTTTGGGTCGCGGCGCCCACGATCAGGGCGATCCCGGTCGCGAGGACGACGGCGAAGATGACCTCGAGCAGGGTCAGGCCGCGGCGTTGCATGGCTTAGCTCTCATTCGTGCGCATGAAGTCGGTCGGCTTGGCGATCAAGGTCGTGATCGTCAATCGGGGCTGCGCAGACTGGCCCCAGAATACCGTGATCGTGACCGGGACGGCGCGGTAGAGGCCCGCCACGGGAACGCCGCCAGCGTCGTCGTCGTTGTCGAGGGAGACCACCGCGGAGGCCGCGGTGTTGATCCCGCCCGCGTTCGAGGCCTGGTAGACCAGGTTCTCGACGAGGTTGCCTGCGGTGGTGTTGATGGTGACCTGGAGGTGCGGGCCGTTGATGTTGCCGGCGTCGCCGCGGATCGGCAGCCCGGCGATGAAGAACTGCGAGTTGGCGGGCAGGAAGTTCTGTGCCGCGCCGTTGCCGTTGATCACCGGGGTCGTGGCCGCGGTCGCGGTCCAGTCGGCGACGAAGGTCTGAAAGCTGTTGGGGCCGACGGAGGCCGAGGAGGCCTGGGCGCGCATGCGCTCGATCACCGTCTGCACGGCGACTCGCGCCATGCGGTATTCCGAGGACTGGGCGACGGTCTCCCGGCTCTTCACCATGGTGAAGTAGATCGGAAGAATGATCAGCGCGACCAGCGCCAGGCTGATCGCGATCTCCAGCAGGGTCAGGCCGCGCTTGAAGGTAGAAAGTCGCATGGAGCCTCCTAGGGAGCGGAGTTCGTGCAAATCCAAGGCCGACGTAAGTTACCCGATCGCCGGCGATTCCTGTGGGGATCCTGGAACAGTGTCCGGTGAACCAAACAATCCCGCCAGGTGGCCCAAACGCTTTCCAGCGTCAGGGCTTAGCTCCCTTGTTCCGTCGGATGGTGTAGACCCCCATGGCCACGGCGATCACCTCCGCCGGCGCGCCCTGGGTCAGCTCGACGGAGCTGACCCCCACCCGGTTGCCGATCCGAATCACCTTGGCCTCGGCCACGACCTCCTCCGGCCGTCCGGGCAGCAAGTAATCGACCCGGAGGTCGATCGTGGCCAGGCGGTCTCCCGGGCGCGTCAGCGAGAACACGGCGCCCCCGCCCACGGTGTCCGCCAGCATGGACAGCACCCCCCCGTGCAGGGCGGGGCGGGTCGGATCGCCGACGAACTCTGGCTTGAAGGGCAAGCGGATCACCATGCGGCCGCGCTCGAGGACCTCCACCACCAGGCCCATGTGGCGGTTGAAAGGAATGCCTTGCACGAAGAACTGCCGGATCGCGTCCAGGGAGACCAGCTCGGGGTCCGTCACCGAGGCTCAGCCACCGGCGCGTTTGAGCTCCTCGACGAAGGCCAGGAGCGTCACCGCTTTCTTGGCCATGGAGTCGAACGCCCCAATCGCCTCGTCTGCGGGGAGCTTGCGCACGTAGGAGTCGGCGCTGAATTCGATCCCTTCCTCGCGGAACAAGGTGCGAGCGGACTGGGTCATCGACCCCGCGAAGACCCGTCCGACCTTGCCAAAGATCAGGAGATACGCCGCCCCGAGGCCCAGGGCCGGGAGCGCGACGTCGCTCCCGTCCAGGAGGTCCGAACGACGAAAGCTCATTTCTTGCAAGGGCTTGAGCCCTTGCCGATCCGACGCCGCGACGAGCACCCCGTCGCGCTCCAC
>JAGQRJ010000632.1 GCA_020425635.1 Planctomycetota bacterium
CGGCCGCAGGCCGGGTCTCGCCGTCTTGAGCAACGCTGCTGGCCGCACTTCGAATCCACGAGCGGAGCGAGTGGTGAGACGTGCGGGCTAGCAGCGTGTTGAAGAAGCCTTGGACTGCGTTGCTCGTCGGTCACAACCCCCACGGTTGCTGGACCTCCTCGCGCCTTGCCAGGGCTTCTTCATCACGCTGCTAGCCGGGCTCGGGCGGGGCGAACAGCGCCGCTCGCGGGTGGGGTTGGGCGCGCGCCGGAGCTCGATCGCGACCAGGGGCTCGAAGCGGCCGATCGGGGTGGGGCGAGGTCGAGCACAACTGGCGGGGGGCGAGTCGTCCTCCCCGGGTCGTTTCCGGCTCACCCTGGGTGACCCGGTGGGCAGGACCTGCCCGGTCGGTCTGGTCCGCACCGGCGAACCGGATCGAGCTCGCTGGAGTTGGCGCGGAGCGTGACTTGCGTCAGCTGCCGGAGTGACTCACTCACCCCACGACGCGCTCGCGCGGCGGACCCTCTCGCAGCCAGCCGTGGCGCGGGGCTACCTGCGCTCCGTGCTGCCCCCTGCCGTCTCGCGACACCTCGACTTCGGCGGGCTGCGCGTGCTGCCAGGGAGTTTCGTCGACCCCGCGCTCAGCGAGCGTCAGTCCGACTTCCTCTACGCTGTGCCCTGGCTCGCGGGCGACCGGTGCGCCTTGCTCTACGTGCTCCTCGAACACCAAAGTCGGGTCGATCCACGCATGGCGGCCAGGCTCTATGTCTATACCGCGCGCGCCCTGGACAGCTGGTGCCGAGCCAACCCGCGTGACGCGCAGATCCCCGCGATCCTGCCGCTCGTGCTCTACAGCGGCCAGGAGCCTTGGTCTGCGGCGAAGTCGCTGGCGGGGCTCTACGCCCTCCCGCCGACGCTCCCGCGCTCGGCGCGTCGCCTGCTCCCTGCGCTGCGCTACCGGGTCGACGACTTGCGCCGAAGCTCGGACGACGCCCTGGCTCGACGCCCCCTCCCACCTGCCGGGAGGGTCTCGCTCGTGCTGCTGCGCCACGGTCGCGACGGAGAGGCCGAGCTGCTCGCCTTCCTGCGCAGCAGGGGCGGCATGCTCGAGACGCTCCAGGATCGTGACGACTTGCTCATGGCGTTCAGCTATATATTCAGGGTGGCCGCAGCGGGCGAGGGCGAGGTCTTGGAGGCCTTGCGGCACGCGGTGCGGCCAGAGGTTCAGGAGGTTGCCATGACTGCGGCAGAGCAGCTCCTCGCGAGGGGGCGGGAAGAGGGCCGGGAAGAGGGCCGGGAAGAGGGCCGGCTGGAGGGTGAGCGCACGGTGCTGCTCCGGCTCCTGGGTCGCCGGTTCACGCTCGCGCCCGCGCACCGCGCACGCGTGGCGCGCGCGAGCTCGGCCGAGCTGGCGCTCTGGACCGACCGGGTGCTCGAGGCCACGTCGCTCGCGGAGGTGTTCGGCTCGATCGAGTAGGCCGCGGCACCACCGCCGGCGCGGGCTTGGGGGCTGGCGGGACGACGCGTGGAGCTCGACGGCGACCGGGTCGTGAGCTGGGTCCGGGCGGCATGGTCGCTGAGCGACGAGCGCTGGCCGGGCTCGGGGGGGCGCGTCAGCGGGGGAGCGGGGTCGCCTCCGGGTCGAGCCGGCTCCGGAGCCGCTCCGCGAGCTCGGCGCCGCGCTCGACCTGGGTCAGGAAGTCGGGGGTCTCGCTTTGCGCCAGGCGTCCTTGCCGCACACTGAGCTCGAGGAACTCGAGCACGGCGGCCGGGGGCGCGGGGCTGCGCTCGGGGGCTTCGAGGGCCAGATACGCGGCGGCGCAGGCCAGGCTCAGGCGGTGGGGCGCCTCGGAGAGCCTCAGGCGATCGAGGTCGGACCCCGCGAGGCGGAGCACGCGCTCCAGGCGCTCGAGGCCCGCCCCGTGGGGGAGGACGTCTCGGGTGAGGATCCGCCAGCTGAGGGTCGCGAACCCCAGCGGCACCTTGGCCTCGACCGCCCGCCAGAGGACCTCGGTCGCGAGGGCCTCGCTGCGCTGGGCCGAACCCGCCAGGAGGGGGTCGGCCTCGGCGATCTTGCCCAGGGCGACGTAGGAGTCCGTTCGGCCCAGGCGCAGCGTCTCGAGCAGGCAGCGGAGCCAGAGGCCAGGGGGCGCGTCGGCGTGTCGCAGGAGCGCCCGGCTCGCCTGAACCAAGGACTCGGAGCGCGAGACGAACCCGAGGTCCGGAGAGAGTCCACTCAGGCGCTCGATCTGCGGCCAGTCGTGTTCCTCGGAGAAGCGGTTCGCGGCGAGCAGCGCGTCGTAGACCCGGGCGCCGAGGCGGCGCTCGAGGGCATGGCGCTCGTCGACGAGCTCGACCGCGGGGCGGGCCTGCGGGGGGGGCGTCGCCTGGGGGAGGGTCTTCGCGAGCGGCGTCGCCTGCGGCCGGGCCAGGTCCTGCGCGAGCTCCTGGAGGCGGGCCTCCAGGGCCTCGTCGGGGTCTTGCGCGAGCGCGTCGGCGACGGGGGAGGGAGGGGGCGCGGGCGGCTCGTGGGTCTGCGGCGCCGGAGCGTTCGCGGGGCCGCGGGCCCCCGCTGCTGCAGGGGCTTCGGGGGCGTCGCGGGCCTGGGGCCACGCGACCGCGAGCAGCGCCGCGAGCAGCAAGAGCCCGCTCCCCGCAGCGGCGCGGGCGGCGAGGCGGCGTGCGGGACGCGGGGCGTCGAAGGCCGACTCGGCGTGCAGCGCGCGCAGCACCTCGGGCAACACAGGGCGCGCCGCGGGGTCGGTCGCGAGGCAGGCGTGCACGAGCTCGTCGAGCCACGCCGGCGCGTCGGGTCGACGCTGGCTCAGCGGGGTCAGGGGCCTGTGGGTGGCGATCACGGCGGCCGCGAGCGTGGGCGCGTCGCGCGGGGGAAAGCCCGTAAGCAGCGCATAGAGCAGGGCGCCGAGGCCGTAGACGTCGGCGGGGGGGCCGATCTGGTCGAGGCGGCCGAGGGCTTGCTCGGGCGGCCAGTAGCCGGGGGTCCCCAGGCAGCCCCCCTGGACCGAGAGGCTGAGCGTCTCGGCCCGGGCTTCGGTGCGCTTGACGAGCCCGAAGTCGGTGAGCAAGGCTTGGTCGTGCTCGTCTATGAGCACGTTGGCGGGCTTCACGTCGCGGTGCAGGAGGCCCGCCGCGTGGGCGGCGGCGAGGCCCTCGCCGACCTGGCGGGCGTAGCGCAGCGCGTGCTCGACGGAGAGGGGCCCGCCGCGGCTGAGGCGGTCTTCCAGCGACTCGCAGGGGACGAAGGGCAGCACGAGGTAGGGCGCCCCCCGGTGCTGGCCGCGGGCGTGCAGCCCCAAGACGTTGCGGTGCTTGAGGTGGGCCATGGCCTCGGCCTCGCGCCGCAGGCGCTGCGCGTGGAGCTCGCTGGTGTGGAGCAGGAGCTTGAGTACCACCACGCGGTCGGCGCGGGTGTCGCGGGCCTTGTAGACCACACCGGCACCCCCGCGGGCGAGCTCGCCCAGGAGCTCGAAGGGGCCGATCATGGTGGGGTGGGGGTCGTGCATACGCCGGTGTGAGCGTAGCCGGCAGGGGGCGGGGGGGCGAGGCGGGGTTCGCGGGCGCGGGGGCCGCC
>JAGQRJ010000633.1 GCA_020425635.1 Planctomycetota bacterium
CGAGCGCGTCGAGCGCGCGCTGCACGAGGCGCGCGCCGGCGGAGCCTGCGCGGTGGTCGAGGCCTACGCCGGGCTGGTCGCCCGGCTGCGCGGCAGCGAGGGCGGCTAGCCCGCACGTCTCACCACTCGCTCCGCTCGTGGATTCGAAGTGCGACCAGCAGTGTTGTTCAAGACAGTGAGACCCGGCCTGCGGCCGGGTACACCCTGTCGCTTGCGCCTCGCTCGCGGCGGCAGAGCCACCGACTCGCTCCGGCGCAGCCCGCCTGCTTCGCAGGCGGCTACCCCGCGAACTCACCACTTCGTGGTGAGCTTTGCGGGCTAGCCCAGGGCCTCCCCTCAGCGAGGCGGGAAGGGCTCGCCCCGCCCGAGCGCTACGAGGGTAAGGGGTTACGGCCAGGAGCAGCCTTTCCCTGGTCGATCTTGAGCCAGGGACGGCGCAAATGAGGCAGCCCCTGACCTTGGGCCGACGGTTCGGCGCCTTCGGGTTCACCCTCGAGGCAAGACGTCGAGAAACCGTCCCAAAGGGCCCTTCGTTCCCAGCGAAGCGTGCACACCGGGCGGGGGCATGGGCGTGAACTCGAGGACCTGGCCCTAAGCGCTGCGAACGCGACGCTCAAGCGCTGGCCCGGGACTTGCACGGTGCTGCTCAGTTGGACTGAGAGAGAGAGCCTCCCCCTCGTGCACATTCTGATCGGAGCCCTCGTCGGCGCGGCCGTCGCCGTCGGGGTCACACTGTTGCTCCACGCGATCACCGGGCGCCGGCTGCGGCTCCGTGACGTGCTCCTCTCCGCCGCGGGCGGGGCGCTCGGGGGCGCGGTGATCACGGGCACCCTCGGCGTCGGAGCCGCCGTGGGGACGACCCGGACCCTCGGTGCGTTCGGCCTCGGCGGCGCCGTCGCCAGCGGGAGCGAGCAGGCAGGACGCAACGTGCTCGACGAGCGGCCGGTGCTCGAGGGCGTGGGCCGCGCGTCCGCGATCGGAGGCGCGACCGGAGTCGCCTTCCCGGTGGTCGCCAAGGGCGCGGGGAAGGTGGTCCAGGCCGTGGCCCGGCGGCTCGACGCCCCGGTTTCAGCTCCCGTGAGCGCGGCGACAACCGCCGCCGGCTCGACCCCCGCGGGGTCGGCCACAGCGCCTCCCAGTCGCGGGATCAAGCAGATCCTCCTTGGGGAAGAGGGCGGAGGGGGGTCTCGGCGGGCTCCCCGCGTCGGGGGGAAGGCCTACGCCTCGATCCACCCCCCAGCGCCTGCCTGGCTCCAGCAGCGCTTCGCGCGCACCGTCGACGAGGTGTGGCTCGGGCGCTCGGGCCCCAAGGCCGAGACGGCCGACGTCAAGCGCTTCCTCGAGGAGACCTACGAACACGTGAACGAGGTCAACGCGCTGGTGAAGGCCCTCGGCGGGCGTCCGCGGCCGATCCCCGCCCGGGCGGGACCCGACGAGGTGATCACCGGCGTGCACGACTTCGGCGAGCGAGCCTCCGTGCGCCGGGTCGAGGAGCTCGTGGAGTCGCTGCGCAAGAATCCGGTCACCGACCGCGACGGGAACCAGCTCGAGGTCCCCGAGTGGCTGATCCGGCTGCCCCGCGAGGCCCGCGCCGCGGGAGAAGCCACGATCGACGTGGGCAAGGCCTCGCCCCACGTGGCGGCAGGCCTCGGCCGCACCGGGCCGCCGGACCCCTTCGCGCTGCGCCTGCACAACCTCTCGGCCCACCACGCCAAGCTCACGAGCAAGGGCGGGGCGCCGAGCAACGTGCTGATCGAGGAGGTCGCCGACATGGTCAACGCCATGCGCCAGCCGCGGATCTACCGGCCCGAGCCCATGCCCTTCGGCAAGATCGAGGCGATCCTCGACGACATGGTGGCCAAGGGCCAGCTGCCCGAAGACGCGACCCCCTTGATTCGGCGAGCGCTCGAGGCGCAGCGCCAGCTCGAGGTCGGGGGGCAGGTCAACCCCTACCACAGGATCGGCGCGGAGCTCGAAGCCGAGGCGCCCTACACCGGGCTCGCCTCGGTGGACCCGCGCGACCTCGGTCGCCTGGGCACCGCGCTCGGCGCCAGCGAGGCGACCCAGGAGCTGGACCCCTTCGACGGCTACTGAACGCGAGAAGGCCGGCCGCGCGTCGCGCGACCGGCCCTCCGCGGGTCCGAACCGAGCCTGGGCTCAGCTGCAGATCGTCTCGAGCAACACCGCGGCCACCCGGTAGGGGTCGGCGTTGGCGTTGGGGCGACGGTCTTCGAGGTAGCCCGCGCCTTGCTCGGCGACGTGCTGGGGGATCCGGATCGAAGCCGTGCGGTCGGAAACCCCGTACTTGAACTGCGAGTAGGAGCAGGTCTCGTGCTTGCCGGTCAGGCGGTCGGTGTAGCCCTCACCGTACTCGTCGAGGTGCACCTTGCGGCGCTCGCCGATCTTCTGACACGCGGTCTCGATCGCCTTCATGCCGCCCTTGCCGCGCATGTCGAGGGTCGAGAAGTTCGTGTGCATGCCCGACCCGTTCCAGTCGCCCTTGACCGGCTTCGGGTGCAGGGTCGCGCTGATCCCCATGTTCTCGCCGATCCGATACAGGATCCAGCGCGCCAACCAGAGGTGATCGCAGCTGGTCACCAGGTCGTCCGCGCGCTCCTCGGCGAACCCGCGGTAGCCGATCTGGAACTCCGCCTGGCCGAGCATGACCTCGAAGTTGAAGCCCGCGACCAGGAGCCCGGCCTCGAGGCAGGCGTCGAGGTGCGTCTCGCAGATCGTGCGGCCCGCGACTTCGTCGGCGCCGACGCCGCAGTAGAACGGACCCTGCGCCGGGGGGTAGCCCTTCTCGGGCCAGCCCAGGGGTCGCCCGCCCTTGAACAGGGTGAACTCCTGCTCGAAGCCAATGTAGGGCTTCTGGGCGGCGTGGGTCTCGTGCAGCTTGACGAGGCGCGCGCGCTGGTTGGTCGAGTGGGGCGTGCCGTCGGCGTTGTAGACCTCGCACATGACGAGGTAGTTCTCGCCCTTGCGCCGGATCG
>JAGQRJ010000634.1 GCA_020425635.1 Planctomycetota bacterium
CAGGGGCCGACGGCCCAGGGGCTTGGCGTGCCTCACGGTGGGGGCGTCGACGGCCTCCTCGCTGAGTCGCGCGAGCTTCTCCTTCAGGCGCTCGAGCTCGCGCGTGGCGGCGGTGAGCTCGCGGTGGGTGTGCAGGCCACGCCACACCTCGCTCTCGAGCTCGCGGCGCCCCTCCTTGATCTCTTGCTCGAGGCGAGCGCGCTCGGCGGCGGCGTCTTCGAGGCGCTTCTTGGCGACCTCGGCCAGCAGCTCCTCGTGGGAGAGCGAGGTGGTCGCCTCACCCTCCGGGTCCCAGAACTGATCTGGGCCGTCGGCGAGGCGCACGATGTAGGGGCCGAGCTTCAGCTCGTCGCCGACCTGGATCGGCGCGGTGCCCTCGACCGGCTCGCCGTTGAGCAGCAGCGCTTGCGAGCTCTGGTTCTCGACCACCGCTCGCCCCTCGCGGAAGCCGATCCAGGCGTGCTTGCGGGAGACGCTCTCGTGAGGCAGGTGGAAGTCGCAGCTTCGGCTGCGGCCGAGGACGATGGGCTCGTCCACCAGGCGCAGCGGGGGAAAGCCCGTGCAGTTGATCCAGATCTCCACTCTGCCTCCCGCTGGAACCTACCAAGTCTCCGCCTCGGTTGGCAGCGCGGCGAGTACGTGAGCCAGGTGGGTCGCCGGCGGCGAGGGACCGGTCGCGGAGGCGCGCCCTGCTTACTGGAAGCGCCAGATGGCGAAGTCGGTGTTGTTGGTCGCCTGGCTGCTGCTGCCCACGACCAGCACCTTGCCCTGGGCGTCGATCGCGACCGCGCGGGCCTGGTCGCTGGCGTTGCCGCCGGCGGCGTTGTTGTGCTGGACCACGCCGGCGGCGCCGAAGGCGGGGTCGCTGGTGCCGTCGGGGAGGAGCTGCCACACGGTGGCGTCGTTGAGCGCGATCCCGGTCCCGTTGCCGACCACGACGATCCGGCCGTTGGCGGGGTCGACGGCGATGCCGTAGGCGGTGTCGGGGGCCCCGATCACGCCGCCCGGATCGGTGAGCACCGCCACGCCCGCGCCGCCGAAGGTCGGGTCGAGGACGCCGGCGTCGGTGATCCGCCACACGGCCATGTCCGACGACCCGGCCGCGGCGAAGCTGCGCCCCGCGACCAGGATCCGCCCCTGGGCGTCGAGGGCGAGGGCGTAGCCGGTGTCGATCCCCTGCCCACCCGCGGCGTTGTCGAAGGTGCTCTGCCCCACCGCGCCGAAGGCGGGGTCGAGGCTCCCGTCGTCGAGGAAGCGCCACACGCCCATGTCCTGGGCGGCGCCGTTGCCGACCTGGCCGGTGACCACGATCCGGCCCTGGGCGTCGATCGCGACGCCCCAGGCCTCGTCGTCGGTGCCCGAGGCGACCACGTTGAAGCCGCCGGTGCCGAAGGCGGGGTCCAGGGTCCCGTCGGGGAGGAAGCGCCACACGGTCACCTTGCGGTCGCGCAGGGACTGCCCCGCCTGCAGCGGGACCGACGAGAACCCAGCGACCACGATCCGCCCCTGCGCGTCGATCGCGAGGGCCTGGCCGTTGTCCCAGCCGTCGCCGCCCGCGGCGTTGCCGTGGGTCGCGAAGCCGACGGTGTTGAAGGTCGGGTCGAGGCTGCCGTCGTCGAGGTAGCGCCACACCACCAGGTCTGCGTTGCCCGGGCTGCCCAGGGTGTAGCTGCGCCCGGTGACGACGATCCGACCCTGGGCGTCGAGGGCCACGGCCTCGGCCTTGTCCCAGTCGTCGACCCCGCCGGCGGCCCCGGCGTGGGTCACGCGCCCCCCGACGCCGAAGGTCGGGTCGAGGGTCCCGTCGGGGTTGAGGCGCAGCACCACGGCGTCGCGGTTGGTCGAGCCGGTGCGGCCGAGGTTGCTCTCGCCGACGGCGATCACGCGCCCGAGGGCGTCGGTGGTCACCCCGTAGAGGTAGTCGTAGCTCGACGTCGACACGCCGACTTCGTCGCGCACGAAGACGCCGGTGCCGTTGAAGGTCGGGTCGAGGGCGCCGGTGCGCGCGAGCCCCGGGGAGGGCTGGAAGGTGAAGGCGGCGGTCAGGCTGACCTGCTGGGCGTTGGCGCGCACGGTCACGTCGACGGTGGCCGGCGCGTGGGCCGGGGTCTTGCACACCACGGTGTCGCTCGAGACGACCACCACGTCGGCCGCCGGCAGCCCGTCGAAGTCGACCACGAGGTTGCTCGGGAAGCCCGCGCCGAACAAGGTCACCTCGACGCCGCCGGCCTCTCCCCCCACGGTGGGCGAGAGCGAGGCCAAGCCGAGGCTCGTGTTCGCGCCCGGGGTGTTGCTGGTGACCGGCGAGGTGGTCGAGCTGCGCCCGCCGCCGGCGCCCCCGCCGCAGGCGGTGAGGCCCAGGGCCAGGGCAGAGAAGAGAGGCAGGGTGAGGGGTGTACGGGTGTGGCGCGTCATGCGACCTCCATTTGCACCCAACCAGGGGCAAATCTCCGGCCAGGCGCTGCGTGTTCCTCCGCAGTGACTTAGGGCGAGCTTCGCTTTCATCCGCTTTTCAGAGGGTCAGCGTTTCAGCGACCGGGGCGGAGGAACTGGAGACAGCGCGGGAGGGGCAAAGCAGTAAGATCACGAGCCACCCAGGGAGACCCATGAGCCTGTTCGAAGACCTCAACGCGCGCGGCCTGATCCACCAGTTCACCGAGGCCGAGGTGCCTCTGGCGGAGTTCCTCGAGACCGGCTCGCGCTGCGTCTACGCCGGCTTCGACCCCACGGCCGACAGCCTGCACGTGGGTCACTTGATTCCCCTCCTCGGGCTGCGCCGCTTCCAGCGCGCGGGGCACAAGGTGATCGCGCTCGCGGGCGGCGCGACCGGGCTGGTGGGGGACCCCAGCGGCAAGTCGGCGGAGCGCAACATGCTCACGCGCGAGGTCCTCGCCGCGAACGTCGCCGCGATCAAGGGGCAGCTCGAGCGTCTGCTCGACTTCGGCTCCGGGTCCGCGGAGCTCGTCGACAACGTCGACTGGACCGGCGGGTTGACCCTGCTCGACTTCCTCCGCGACGTGGGCAAGCACTTCACGATCAACGCCATGACGCGCAAGGACTCGGTCAAGAACCGGATCGAGCGCGAGGGCAGCGGGATCTCGTTCACCGAGTTCAGCTACATGCTGCTCCAGGCCAACGACTTCCTTCACCTCTCGCGCACCCGCGGCTGCCAGATCCAGATCGGCGGCAGCGACCAGTGGGGGAACATCACCTGTGGCACCGAGCTGATCCGGCGCGCGAGCGGCGGCGAGCAGCACGTCTACGGCATGACCATGCCTCTGCTCTGCAACAGCGACGGCTCGAAGTTCGGCAAGACCGCCGCCGGCGCGGTGTGGCTCGACCCCGACAAGACGAGCCCCTTCGCCTTCCGCCAGTTCTGGCACGGGACCACCGACGACGACGTCGTGCAGCGCCTGCTCTACTTCACCGACCTCCCGCTCGACGAGGTCCAGGCGCTGGGGGCGGAGGTCAAGACCCAGCCCTACCAGGCTCAGCGGCGCCTGGCCCGGGAGATGACCGCCCTCGTGCACGGGGAGAGCACGGCCGAGCAGGTCGAGCGCGCGGCCGCCGTGCTGTTCGACCCCAAGGCCGACCTGCGCGAGATCCCGCTGAGCATGATGGCCGACGCCTTCGCCGGGGCGCCGCTGGTCGCGATCCCGCGCGCGCGCTTTAGCGGCGACGGCGTGCCCTTGCTCGACCTCGTGGTCGAGACCGTGCACGGCGGCGCGCAGAAGCGCGGGCAGGCGCGACGCGAGATCGAGAAGGAGGCGTGCATTTCGCTCAACGGCGCGAAGTGGACCGACCCCAACGCGACGGTCGGCGCGAGCGAGCTGCTCCACGACCGCTACCTCGTGGTCCGCAAGGGCAAGAAGCAGCAGTTCCTCGTCGAGGTCACGGAGTGACGGAGCTCCCCCTCGGCCAGCGCGTGTTCCTCTTCTGCAGTCGAATGCGCGCCCCCGCAGAGCAGGTCGAGCGCGAGCTGGCGGAGCTCGAGGCCGAGCTCGAGGCCAGCGCGCTCGCGCCCGAAGAGGTCGCGAAGCTCGAGCGCATGCTCCGGCTCCACGCCGCGCGCCTCCGCGGCGCCTGAGCCGCAGCGGGCTTTCCAAATCTGGGCGTGAGACCTTGTTGACCCGGCAGGTGCCTGAAATCACAGCGCTTAGCCAAGGCATGTCGGTTGCACCTGGGACGGCCGAGAGGTGTCCCGTGAGACATTCCATCGTCGCCGCCGCCCTGCTGGCCTGCGCGGCCAGCGCGCAGGCCAAGATCACCGCCACCGCCCACGACGCCGTGGCTCGCCCGGGTCAGCCGGTCGAGTTGCGCGCCAAGTTCGAGCGCGCGAGCTGGCTGCGCTGGGACATGAAGGACGAGCTCGTCGAGTTCACGGTCGCAGGCCAGGTCACGTCGGCCCGCACCGATCGCGACGGCATGGCCCGGGTGCGCGTGAACGCCAACGTCGCCCCAGGGATCTACGACTTCTCGGCGCGGATCCCGCGCAAGCCGCGGGCGATGCTCGCCCGCGGGCGGATCTTCGTGCTCGACCCGGCGCGACCGATCGCCGTGGTCGACATCGACGGGACACTCTCCGACCTCCACAGCTGGCTCGTGCCCTTCTGGGGCAAGCGCGCCAAGACCTTCCCCGGCGCGCCGCGGGTGGTCCAGGCGCTGGCCCGCAACCACCAGATCCTCTACCTGACCGCCCGCGACGACGTGCACGACCGCCGCACCCGCCTGTTCCTCAACCGGCACCGCTTCCCCGACGGGCCGATCGTGTTCAACGACCGCGGCCTGACCACCAAGCAAGAGCGCCAGCAGTTCCGCGGGAAGCACCACGCGACCTACAAGCTCGCGGAGCTCCAGCGCCTCCAGGCCCTGGGCTTCACCCTGCGCCTGGGGATCGGGGACAAGGAGACCGACGCCTTCGCCTACGAGGGCGCGGCGATCCCGAGCTACATTCACACGAACAAGCAGCTGCCTGCGCCGAGCGTGACCTTCATCAGCTACGTGCAGCTCGAGCAGCGCTTGATCGCCGACGGCGTCCTGCAGACGGGCGGAGGCCTCGTCGCCTCGTTCCCCTCACCGAACTAGGAGGCCCCGCGGACCGCCAGCTCGACGAGCGCGCGCGCTCAATCGTCCGCGACGGTCTCGTGCTCCGCGGACGTCTTCTTGCGACGGCGCCGGCGCTTGGCCTTCTTCTTGCCGCCCTTCTCGGGCTCCTGCAGGTCGAAGGGCTCGACGTCGCGGTCTGGCCCGCGCTCGAGGTCGGAGTCTCGGGGGCCGCCGCTGCTCGAGCGACCGCGCCCGCCGCTGCGACCGCGGCTTCCGCTGCGGCCCTCGCTGCGGCCTTCGCCGCGCGAGGTGCTGCGGCCTTCGCTCTCGAGCTGAACCTCGCTGGGGTCCACCGCGCGGGGCGGCGGCATCTCGACGTCGAGCGGACCGCCGTCGTCTTCGTCCGTCGGCTGGGGCCCGTGGAGGTAGGTCGCGAGCAGCTGACGGAAGTCGTCGGTGCCGTCGATCTTGTCGGGCGCAGGAACGAGCTGGCCCGCTATGTAGGGCGACTTGGGCAGCCCCGCGAGCTTCTCGAGCACCGTCTGCTTGAGGTCTTCGATCTGATCCTTGTAAGAGATCAGGAGTTCGAACAACTCCTCTTGCCGGCTACGAGTCGCGGCGCTCTCTTCGCGAATCGTGCCCAGCAGGCGGAGAATCTGGTTTTGGTCGGACACGTCAGCCCCTGTGCTTCATGCGCTCGCCTCACCACCCGGCGTGAGTGGCACTTTGCAGAGGTGGGGGCGCGCAGAGTCTACGCGAAGTATAACCTTAAGCAGGAACACCGTCTACGGCAGGAGCAAGGAGCCTGACAACGAACCCCGCAGACCTCCCAAAGCCGCGTCTGCCGTGGGCCCAGTTCGACGTCCTGAGCGAGGTGGCCCGCGGGAGCATGGGGATCGTCTACCGGGCTCGCGACCGCAAACGGAAGCGCGAGGTCGCCCTAAAGCTCCTGCTTTCGGACCGCCACGCCGACGACGAGGGCCACGAACGCTTCAAGCGCGAGGCCCGATCGCTGGCCCGGCTGAGCCACCCGGGGATCGTGAAGGTCTTCGACTACGGCGTGAACAACGGGCTCCCCTACCTCTCCATGGAGTTCGTGCCCGGGCGGACCCTGCAGTCCTTGCTCGACGGCAACGCGCTGCGCTTGCTCCCCGGGGTCGACGTCTTGCTCAAGGTCGCCCAGGCGATCGATCACGCCCACAGCCGCGGCGTCGTGCACCGCGACCTGAAGCCCGCCAACGTCCTGATCGGCGCGGACAATCGGCCGCGGATCTCCGACTTCGGCCTGGCGAAGCTCGACGACGGGCGGATCACGCTGACCCACGACGGGGACATCGTGGGCACGCCGCTCTACATGTCGCCCGAGCAGATCCAGGGGGCCCTGGCCCAGGTCGGTCCGAGCACCGACGTGTGGGCCCTGGGGGTGATGCTCTACCGCGTGCTGACCGGCTCGCTGCCCTTCAACGGAACGACGGTCGAGGAGGTCAGCCGGGAGGTGGTCAACAAGACCCCGGTGCCGCCGCGGAGCCTGGTGCCGGACGTGCCCGAAGACCTCGAGCGCGTGTGCCTCACCGCGTTGCGCAAGGCGCCGCACGAGCGCTACCAGTCGGCCGGAGAGTTCGCGCGCGACCTGGGGGCCTACCTCCAGGGGGCCCCCGTCCTCGCGGGTCGGGTGACCCCCGCGATGCGGGCCCGGCGCGGGTATCGCGCGCTGCGGATCTACGCCCCAACCTTGCTCCCCGGCATGCTCGTGGTCTTGTCGCTCGGCTTGCTGGCGGGCTGGTTGGCCTTCCCGCCTTCGTCTGGCGGCGGCCTCGCGGCAGCGGAGGGCTCGCTCGAGACCCTCGTCGGGCGGGCCGAGCAGGCCTGGCGCGAGCGCGCCTACGACCGCGCGGCGCGCGCGCTGGACGGGGCTCAGGAGGCGGCGCGGTCCGACGACCCGACCCTCGCCGCGCGTCTGGCCGCCCTGCAGGCGCGTCGGACGGAGTCGCTCCCAGCGCTCGAGGCGGCGCTGAGCACCC
>JAGQRJ010000635.1 GCA_020425635.1 Planctomycetota bacterium
CGGCCGCAGGCCGGGTCTCACTGTCTAAAACAACACTGCTGGCCGCACTTCGAATCCACGAGCGGAGCGAGCGGTGAGAAGTGCGGGCTATGTGGCGCGGAGCCTCTTCCCCTTCGTCTTCTGCGCCTTCTTCTTCGTCGTCTTCGTCGTCTTCTTCGCCTTGGTCTTCTTCTTCGTCGTCTTCGTCGTCTTCTTCGCCTTGGTCTTCTTCGCCTGCGCGCCCTGCTTGCCCTCCGCGCAGGCGCCGCAGGCATGATTGGCGCGAACGTGCGCGACCGAGTCCGCGATCAGCTGCTTCAGCACGCTCAGGTCGACGTCGCTGAGTTTGTTCAGGTAGAGGCAGGCCTTCCCCGTCTTGTGCTTGCCCAGACGCGCGAGCAAGGGGGCCCGCTGCTCGCTCGCCTGGGCCAGGTAGAGCACGAGGTTCGCCTTCCGGGGGGAGAAGCCGATGATCGGCCACTCGCCCTCGCGCCCGCTCGGGTAGACGTAGCGGTAGCTGCCAAAGCCGACGATGCTTGGCCCCCACAGCGCGGGCGAGGCGCCGGTCGCCTCGCGCATGAGCTTCGCCACGACCTGCGCGTCGGCCCGGCGCTGCGGGGGTTCCACCGCGGCCAGGTAGGCCTTCACGCTGGCGGCGGTCTTCTGGGTCTTGAGCTCGGCCATCGACGTCTCCTGGGTTCGAGGATACGCGGCGCCACCGTCAAGAAAGGACTTAGGTCACGACCGGGAGGGCTTGGCGCCCACGAGTTGAGGCTTGCATGCCGTTTCATCCTCTGTAAGATGCGCGGCTTACGAATGTGAGGAACGCGATGGCGACTTGCGAGATCTGTCAAAAGAGCCCCAGCTTCGGTAAGACCTATTCCCACCGGGGTATTGCGATCCACAAGGGCGGCGTCGGTATCAAGATCACCGGCATCACCCGCCGCAAGTTCATGCCCAACGTGCAGCGCGTTCGCGTCGCCCTCGCCAACGGCACCGTCACCCGGCAAAAGGTGTGCACCGCGTGCATTCGCTCGGGCAAGGTGATCAAGCCGCGCTGCCGCGAGATCCCCGAGGGGCTCATGCAGCGCATGCGCGCCCGCGAGGAGCACTGGTCGGCCGAGAACCGCCTCAAGCGGGCGGCCGCCCGCGCCGAGCGGCGCCGGGCCCGCAAGGCCAAAGCCAAGGGCTAAGCGCGCGGTCCCGTCCACCTCACATGGCGGGCTCCGACTTCGATCCACGCACCCCTGAAGGCGTCGCGCACGTCGCGCGGCTGGCGCGCCTCGCGCTGACCGACGACGAGGCCCAGGGTCTGGCCGCGCACATGACGAAGCTCCTCGAAGCCGTCGACGCGCTGCAGGCCCTCGAGCCCGACCGCAGCGCGCTCGAGCCCTCGCCCCTGCACGCCCTGCGCGACGACGTGGCCACGGCGTCGTTGCCCGCTGGGCAAGCGCTGGCCAACGCCCCACGCGAGGCCGACGGCGGCTTCGTCGTCCCCGCCGTCTTGAGCGAGTCGTGAGCGCAGGCTGGGCCTCCGCCGCGGACCTCGCCGCCCTCGTCCGCCGCGGAGCGCGCAGCGCTGAAGCCGTCCTCGCCGACGCCCTCGAGCGGATCGCGCGCGAAGACCCCGCGCTGCACGCGTTCCTGCGCACCTGCCCCGAGCGCGCCGAGGCGGCGGCGCGGCGCGTCGACGCCCAGGTCGCGGCGGGCGAAGACCCCGGCCCGCTGGCGGGTGTCCCGATCGCGATCAAGGACAACCTCTGCACGGCGGGGGTCGAGACGACCTGCGCCTCCAAGCTCCTGGCCGGCTTCGTGCCTCCTTACGACGCCGAGGTCGTGCGCCGGGTCGAGGCCGCGGGCGCGCTGGTGGTGGGCAAGACCAACCTCGACGAGTTCTCCATGGGCTCGTCGACCGAGCACTCGGCCTGGGGCCCGACCAAGAACCCCTGGGACCCGACCCGCGCCCCGGGCGGCTCCTCGGGAGGCTCCGCCGCCGCGGTGGCGGGCGGCCTCGTCCCCCTCGCCCTCGGCAGCGACACCGGCGGCTCGATCCGACAGCCGGCGGCGCTCTGCGGGTGCGTCGGCCTCAAGCCGACCTACGGCGCGGTCTCGCGCCGCGGGCTCGTCGCCTTCGGCTCGTCCCTCGACCAGGTCGGCCCCTTCGCGCGCAGCGTGCGCGACCTGGCCCTGGTCATGGACGCGCTGTGGGGCCTCGACCCCGCCGACATGACCAGCGCCCAGCCCGCGTGGCCGGCCGAGGCGTTCTCCGCCGCCGCCGGCGGGGGGAGCCTCGAGGGGGCGACCCTCGGCGTGGTGCGCGAATACCTCGAGCTCACCCTCGACCCCGAGGTCCGGGCCGCGGTCGAGGCCGCGCTCGAGCGCGCCCAGGCCCAGGGCGCGCGGGTGCGCGAGGTCTCGCTGGCCCAAACCGCGCTCGCGATCCCCGCCTACCAGGTCCTCGCCAACGCCGAGGCCTCGACCAACCTCGCGCGCTACGACGGGGTGCACTACGGCGCCCGCGCCGAGGGCGCCGACTCGGAGAGCCTCGCCGCGCGCACCCGCGCCGCGGGCTTCGGGCCCGAGGTGCGCCGCCGGATCCTGCTCGGCACCTTCGCGCTCTCGAGCGGGCACTACGACGCCTACTACCTCAAGGCCCAGCGCGCGCGCCGCGTGATCCGCGCCGACTTCCTGGCCGCCCTCGCGGGGGTCGACGCGCTGGTCGGACCGACCTCCCCCGTCGCGGCCTTTCCCCTGGGGGAGAAGGTCGCCGACCCCCTCGCGATGTACGCCCTCGACGTGTTCACCGTCTCGACCAACCTCGCCGGGCTCCCGGCGCTCTCGCTGCCCTGCGGGTTCACCGCGGCGGGGCTCCCGGTGGGCCTGCAGCTGACCGGGGCGCCCTGGAGCGACCCGACCCTGGTCGGCCTCGCCGCCGCGTGGGAGCGCGCGCTGGGCCTCGACCGCAAGCCGAGGTCCCCGTGAGCGCGGCCGCGGACTACGAGCTGGTGGTGGGCATGGAGGTCCACGCCCAGCTGAGCACGGCGAGCAAGCTCTTCTGCGGCTGCGCGCTGAGCTTCGGCGAGCCCCCGAACACGCGCACCTGCCCGGTGTGCCTCGGGCTCCCCGGCGTGCTCCCGCACCTCAACCGCGAGGCCTTCGACAAGTGCCTGCGGATCGCCGTCGCCCTCGGCATGGACGTGCCCGCGGTCACCGACTTCGACCGCAAGAGCTACACCTACCCCGACCTGCCCAAGAACTACCAGATCACCCAGCTCTACCACCCCCTCGGCCAGGGCGGCGAGCTCGTGCTCGTGCGCTCGGGGAAGCGGATCCGCTTCGACAACCTGCACCTCGAGGAGGACGCGGGGAAGCTCCTGCACCAGGGCGACGGCACCTCGCGGGTCGACTTCAACCGCGCCGGGACGCCCCTCGCCGAGATCGTGACCGCCCCCGACTTCCGCAGCGTCGAAGACGTCGACGACTACATGCTGACGCTGACCCAGCTCCTGAAGGCCCTCGACGCCTGCCACGCGCGCATGCAGGAGGGCAACCTGCGCTTCGAGGCCTCGGTCTCGGTGCGCCCCCGAGGGTCGGAAGCCCTCGGCGAGCGGACCGAGATCAAGAACCTCAACAGCTACGCCGCGGTCCGCGCCGCGGTGGCCTACGAGCACCTGCGCCAGTCGGCGCTGCTCGCCGCGGGCCTCGCGCCGCGCCAGGAGACGCGGCTGTGGGACGAAGCCTGGGAGCCCAGCGCCGAGGACTTCGAGGCCGACGTGCCCCCGGCGGTGCGCGCCCCCTTCGCCGCGGTCGCCGCGGGGCTCCCCGAGGGCTGGCGCGGACGCACGCGCTTCATGCGCAGCAAGGAAGACGCCCAGGACTACCGCTACATGCCCGAGCCCGACCTCCCG
>JAGQRJ010000636.1 GCA_020425635.1 Planctomycetota bacterium
CGCCCCAAGGGCGGCGGGAAGCTGGCGGCCGCGAAGCGGCGCAGGGGGACCTCGACCTCGAGCGCCGCGAACTGCGCGGGGGTGACCGCGCCCAGCCCGGCCCGCAGCTGGTGCAGGAGCGACGAGGGGGCCAGGCGCTCGCCGGTCTGCTCGTCGCGCTGCACGTAGGAGAGCACGAGCGCCTCCTGCGCCCCGCCCAGCGCGTTCAAGAACGCGAAGCGGTCGCGCTCCAGGGGGGAGACGTCCCCCGCTTGCCGCGCCGCCTGCCGCAGGTCGAGCAGGTCGCGCCGCGGCTGCGCCGGGAACTGCCGCTCCCCCAGCCCGAGCACGAACAGCACGCGGAAGGGCAAGCCGGCCAGCGAGCGCAGCGGCCCCACGATCACGCCCCCGGTCAGCGAGCGCCCGCGCCCCGGCTCGACCCCCTGGATCGCCGCCCGCGCCAGGTCCGCCGCCGCCTGCACCCCATAGCGCCGCGCCTGCGTGGGCAGCCCACGCTCAGCGTCCGCGCCCGCGGCCTCCTGCTCCCCGCTCCCCCGTAGGGGCGGAGCTTGCCTCCGCCCGCCCTTCCCGGCGGCACCTGCGCTCGCCGGCTCTGCCTCCTCCGCCTGCTCCCACTCCGCCATGCGCGCCAGCTTGCCCAGCACGCGCCCGTAGACCTGCTCGTCGGCGCCTGCGGCCACCACGTAGGCCCGCACCAGCGCCGTGAAGAAGCGCGACCACTCGCCCAGGGTCAGCCGCGCCCGCTGCGCGAAGCGCACGTCGGCGATCAGCGAGCGCAGCAGGAGCTGAAAGCGCGCGGCGCTCGCCTGCTGCCCCGGCGCGAGCGCGGCCGGGAGGTAGCTCTGCCCCTCGAGGGTCACCACGGGCGGGCCCTGCCCGTCGGCCCCGCCGGCGAGGAAGGTCCCCAGGGCCAGGCGCTGCCCGGCCTGGTCGAAGCTGTAGAGGTCGCGGGTGAGGTAGGTGCCGGCGTGGTCGGCCGCGTCGGCGCAGTGAAAGACCTTGAGCTCCTGGCACCAGCTCAGCCACTCCTGAGGGTCGGCGTCTTCGACGCCGGCCTGGACGTTGGGGTGCACGAGGAAGCGCAGCGCGTCGTCGCGGCGGAAGTCGGCCAGGGGCAGGCCCAGGAGCAGCTCCACCGCCTCGACCACCCGGCTCGCTTCGCCCGGGGGCCGCTCGAGGAGCGAGGTCGGCAGGCGCGACGCCTGCCCGAACACGGCGTCGATCCGCCCGCGGTAGACGTCCCAGGCGGGGTCGACCACCGCGACCCCGACCTCGTCGAAGCGCAGCCCAGGCTCCGCCCCTTCCACGCGCTCCCAGATCGCGCCGGCCACCGCCTCGACCTCGCGCTGCAGGCTTGGCGCGGCCAGGACCTGCAGGCTGCGCTCCCCCGGCGCGAGCTCGAGGGCCTCGTCGCCGCCCCGCGCCAGGCGGTGCTGGAGCCGACCCAGGAGCCCCGCCCCGGCCTGCTCCGGCGCCGCCTGCACCCGCAGCTCGACCGCCCCCTGGGCGCAGCGCTCGCCCAGGCCGCTCAGGAACTCGGCGCCGGGCCGCCCCCAGAGCTGGGGCAGGAGCCCGCCGGCATTCGGCGCGCAGGCCTGCTGCACGTAGAGCTGCACGGCGCAGCCCCGGCGGGCCAAGGCGACCAGCAGCGCCTGGTAGCCCGGCGCGAGGCGGGTGAAGCCGAACACGTGCAGCCGCGCGGGGACCTCCCCCGCCCCCGCCTCGACCGCCGCGATCAAGCGCCGCAGGTCGAGCGCCCCCGCCGCGCGGCCCTCGCCCGTCACCGCGAGCTCACGCCAGAGCGCGCCCTGCCAGGCCTCGACCCCGGCCTGCTCGGCGTCGTCGCCCAGGGTCTGCTCCCCGGCCTCCCAGGCCGCGAGCAGCGCGGGCCGGTGCAGCAGGTAGTCCTCGAGCTGCGTGGCTAGCGCGTCGGCGAGCTGCACCGCGCGTCGCTCGACCGCGCCGACGTCGCTCCCGGCCCCGCGCAGGTAGTCGCGCACCGGCGCGCACTCGGCTCGCGCGAGCCAGGCCTCGTCGAAGAGCACGCCGAGGGCCCGCGCCTGGAGCGCGTCGCGCCCCAGGAGCCGCTGCCCGGGCTCCAGCAGCTCCTGCATGACCCGCGCCAGGTAGCCCAGGCGCACGTTGGCCAGGATCCCCAGCTCGCGGGTCAGGCGCAGCTGCAGCCAGGCCTTGGTCGCGTGCCGGGGCACGAGCACCGTCGCGACCGCGAACGGGTCGGCCTGCTCGGCCCGCAGCCGCGCCGCGAGCGCGCTGGCCAGCGCGTCGAGGCCCTGGGCGGTGGTGACGTCGATCAAGGGGAACCTTCTCAGCCGAGCCTGGCACGGCGCGCGGCACGCAGCTTGCCGCCCTCGAGGTCGGCCGCACTCCGACCTCGCTCGAATGTAGCCATGCCTCGGGGGCCGAGCGAACGCAGGGGGCGCCAAGGGGCGCTGGGCACCGCCCAGCGTCCGCCTCGCTGCAGGAAATTTCCGCCAGCTCGAGGCCGCGCTGGCGGCAACTTCAGCTTTCGGCGGCGGGAATCCCAAGACTCGCAAAAGGCGGCGGAATCCGGCGCCCAACCCCAGCGCGCAGCGCCTGGTCCGAGGCTTGCACCGCGTAGCCCTCGAGGAGGCCGCATGGTCGTGCGTCGCGTGGGGATCGCTGGGGTGGTGTTGGCCGGCGGACTGTGGTTCGCCGGCTGCTCGAGCTCGAGCAGCCGAGGTGCCGGGGCGTCGACGGCGGCGCCGGTCTCGAGCGGGTCGACGGCGACGACCGCCAGCCCCAGCTCCACGCTCCCGCAGGCGCCGCCCAGCCAGGGCACCGCCCTCGACGCGTTCAACCTCGGCCTGCAGCGGACCTGGAACGCCCTGCGCCCGGGGGCGCTGATCCAGATCGATCAGCAGGTGGCGCAGCGCCTCAACCGGCAGCTGTTCTCGAACCCCACGCTGAGCGTCGAGGTGCTGCAGGCCAACGTGTCGCAGCGCAGCGACCTGCTCGCCGCGCCGGGGGCGCAGCACCTCAGCGACACCCGGCTCGCCTTCCGCGCGCCGCTCAACGGGACCTGGAAGCTGATCCTCGACGCGCAGCTGCGGGTGACCCTCAAGCTGGGGCCGGTCAGGCCGGCGATCACGATTCCGGTAGAGATCGCCCTCGACGACCTCTCGCTGGAGGTCGAAGCCGAGCTCGACCCCAGCGACCCGACCCGGCCGGTGGTCAAGCGCGTCGGCCAGCCGCGGCTCGACTTCGTGCTGCGGATCGACTCGCAGAACGCCCTCGCCCAGCAGCTGCTCGGGGTGCTCAGCGCCCCCGCCAACTGGATCGCGCAGCAGGCCCTGGTCGTGGTGCTGCAGCTCCTGGCGCCCAACCTCCAGGGCCTCCAGGGCCTGCCCGGCGCGGTGCCCGCCGACGGGGCGCCGCCGCTGGTCGACTCGGGCACCGCGGTGCCCTTCGAGGAGGTGACCGAGAACGTCGAGCTCAAGCTGCGTCAGGTCAACCAGCCGCACGGCTGCCTGCTGTTCGCGATCATGGACACCCCCGCCAACGACAGCTGGATCGACGCCTACCGCAACGGGGGCACCGGCCTGCAGGGGAGCGTGGTCGACTACGAAGACGGCGGAGACGCCGCGATCTGGACCGGGCAATACCTGGCCGCCCAGGCGCTGCGCTACGCGGCCACCGGCAGCGCCTTGGCCCACGACAACGTGGGGCACACCCTCAAGGGGATCGGGGCCTTGCTCGACGTCAACGGCGGGACCGGGCTCCTGGCGCGCAACGCGGCGCCGGAGCGCTCGCTGGCCGGGCGCCAGATCGTGGCCCGCGGGCCCTTTCGCTCGGCCCAGCTCTACGGCGAGACCTGGGTCGGCTGGCAGGGCACCAACGGGGTCTCGCGCGACCAATACAGCGGCGTGGTGTTCGGGCTGTCCCTGGCCTACGAGCTCGTGCCCTCGGCCCGCGCCGAGTGCGCGTATCGCCTGGAGCAGATCCTCGACTACTTGATCGCCAAGGACTGGGTGGTCGACGAGGACCGGCCCGCCTTCGGCACGCCTGGGTCCCGCGGGCCGACGGTCTGGGACGGCGGCTACCAGCAGCTGGCCTTCCTCCTCGCCGCCTACCGCACCAACCCCGCCAAATACTCCCAGGCGCTGGCCCTGGCGGGGCCGACTGCGGACACCGCTTGGCTGCGCATGTGGGTCAACACCTTCGGGTTGGACCACTACTACAAGTTCAACCTCGCGCACATTGGCATGGACACCTACTTCCGCCTGGAGACCGACGCCAGCCGCTGGCAGTCCATGCGCCGGGCCTACGCGGTCATGGAGCGCGTCGTCGGCCACCACCGCAACGCGCACTTCGACCTGATCCAGACCCGGATCGACCCCTCGACCCAGGCCCCGCTCTACGGCTCGATCCGGGAGGCCATGCGCGAGTTCGTGCGCGACACCAGCCACCGCAAGGTGGCCCCCCCGGTGGTGGACCTCTCGGGGATCACCTGGGTCAGCGTGCCGCAGGTCGGCTACGCGAACACCGGCGGCCTCGGCGTGAGCCTGCAGACCACCCAGGCGCAGTTTCCCTCGGAGCCCTTGCCCATGAAGCTGCGCGCGCCGCAGAAGCACTTCGTGTGGCAGCGCACGCCCTTCGCCCCGGCCACCCCCAACGAGGGCGACCCCCGGGTGGAGAAAATGGGGCTCGACCTGGTGCTGCCCTACTGGATGGGCCGCTACGTGGGGGCGTTCTAGCCCCGGAGCGCGGCGGCTGCCACGCGATCCACGGGCTCGCTCGGCTCATTGGGTAGGCAGGGTAGATCGAGCCACGCGCTGCAGCGGGGGATCAGCGAGGCTCCTCGACCGCGCGCGGGCGCACGCTGAGCACGTCGACGTCACGCTCGCTGCGTTGGGCCGCGAGCTCCTGGAGCGCCGCCGGGGAGCGCGCCAGGCGGGCGTCCCAGAGTCGCGCCGTGCCGTCGGCGCTCGCGGTGGCGAACCAGTCGCCGCTCGGGGACCAGGAGACGGACTCGACGTCGCCCGTGTGTCCGGGGAGCTCCGCGAGCACGCGGCCTCGCTGGCCGTCGACGAGGAGCACCGTGTGCTCCTGGCAGGTGGGCGGGTGGTTGCTGCGGCGCGTGTGGTTTCGGCTCGTGAGGAGCACGGCCCCCGTGGGCGCCCAGGCCAGGTCGCCCACGTGGTCTTCGGACCAGAGGGCTTCCTCGGCTGCGCCGTCCCAGAGCAGCGCGCCGCCGCTCGCGCTGAGGGCCGCGATCCGGGATCCGTCGGGCGACCAGGCGAGTCGCTCGACGGGCACAGGGAGCGCGGCCAGGGGCGCTCCGTGAGCGTCGAAGACCTGCGCGCGAGCGTCGGGGGTCCTGTTGCCGGTCACCAGGCGGGATCCGTCGGGGGACCACGCCAGGGTCCGACCGGCCTCCGCGACGTCGGCGAGCACGGCGCCGGTCTTGGCGTCCCAGAGGACGAGTTGGCCTCTCCAGGAGAGGCTGGCCACGCGATCGCCCAGGGGCGACCAGGCGACGAGGCTCGCCTCGTGCGCGTGACCTGCGAGGACGCGCAGCGGCGCGCCGGTCTCGGCGTCCCAGAGCCGGACCGTGGTGTCCTTGGAGGCGGTGGCCAGGGTCCGCCCGTCGGGGGCGTAGGCGAGCGCGAGGATCGCGCCGGTGTGGCCGGAGAGTTCGGCGCGCAGCGCTCCGCTGCGGGTGTAGATCCGGGCGCCGTTGGAGGGCACCGCGAGGGCGACGTCGCCGCCCGGGGCGAAGGCGACCGGCTCGCCTCCGCGTTGCACGTGCGCGACCTGCGCGACGCGGACCCCCTCGGCGGTGTAGAGGTCGGCGCCGACGCCGGTGCGGATCACCGCGAGCGAGCCGTCGGGGGCGACGTCGATCGGGGGGCGCTGGAGGGGCGGCTCGTAGGTCAGGGTCCTGAGCGGGGCGCCGTCGCTGCGCCAGATCCGGAGGGTCCTGCTGCGGGTGAGCAGGCGACCCGCTCCGAGCCAGTGCACGCGGCCCATGTGCCCTTCGCCCTGGTGGAGGACCAGGTTCGGCGCCTCGCGCGTGTCCCAGAGCTGGACCGCGAAGTCTCCCGAGTCTCGCGACGCCGCGGCGAGCAGGTTGCCCGCAGGGGACCAGGCGACCACCGGCTCCGGGTTGACGGGGCCGCGCAGGAGGACCTCGCCCCGCAGCGCGCCGTGGCGGTCCCAGATCCGCGCGCGAGCGCGCCCCAGGGTCACGACCCGCCCGCCGTGGGCGGCGACGGCGACGCGCTCCACGTCGAGGTGCCCCGCCAGGGTGGCGGTTTGCGCGTAGCGCTGGTTGGAGCGTGGGCTCCGCGCCCAGAGGCGCCCGGTCCCGTCGAGGGAGCCCGTGATCAGGCCCCCGTCGGGGGTCCAGGCGACCGAGTGCACGCCCAGGGAGTGCCCGCCCAGGGTCGCGAGCAGCGCTCCCGCCGCCGGGTCCCAAATCCGCGTGGTGCCGTCGCCAGCCGCGGCCGCGAGCTGCGCGCCGTCGTGGGAGAAGGCCAGCTCGTGGATCTCGGCGCGCGCGCCGGCGTCGAGGGACGTTTCGGACCAGGCAGACGCGCGGCTCGCCAGGCGCAGCTCGCCGAGGTTCGAGCCGCAGGCCAGGAGCGAGGCGTCGGGCGACCAGGCCAGGGCCTCGACGCGACCTCGGAGCGGGGCGAGGGCTCCGACCCGCTCGCCGCTGGCAGCGTCCCACACGCTCACCGAGGGCTGCCTCGAGCCGAGCGCGATCCACGCACCGTCGGGGGACCAGGCGAGGGTTTGCACTTGGGTCTCGTGTCCGGCGAGGGTCGCGAGGCGTTCGCCCGAGGCGGACCACACCTCCGCGCCGTTTCCGACGACGCAGGCCAGGCGGTCGCCGCCTGGCGCCCACGCGAGGCCGTCCTGGGCGACGCTCGCGATCGAGAAGGTGCACACGGTCGCCCGGCTCGCGGTGTCCCATACCCGGACGGCGCCGCTCGAGTCTGCGCTCGCGAGGAGCGCTCCGCTGGGTGAGAACGCGACCGCCTGCACCGTCTTCTCGTGCCCGCTGAGCTCGTGGAGGGTGGGGATCGCGGAGACGGCGGTCAGGAGTCGCCCTCGCCGCTCGGGCCGATCTTCCCGAGCGAGCGCCGCTCCGAGCAGCGCTGCTGCGTCTCGCCACTGGAAGCGCTCGGCGGCCCCCCGCGCCTTCTCGACCTGCGCGTCGCCGATCCGCAGCTGCACCTCAGCCAGGCTCTGGGTGGCGAGGTCGCGCTGGGCCTGAGCCTCGGCGGCGCTCTGGGTGGCGAGGTCGCGCTGGGCCTGAGCCTCGGCGGCGTTCCTCGTGGCCAGGTCTGCGTTTGCCTGCGCGCGCCGGGTCTCCGCCTGCAGGCGGTTGACGAAGACGGCGGTCCCGCCGAGTCCGACCGCGAGGGCCAGGGCCGAGACCCCGGTGACGGCCCTCGCGGTGCCGCGGTTGCGGCGCGCCCACTTGCGCACGCGGTCGGCGAGGGTCGGCGGGCGGGCGAGGATCGGCTCGTGGCGCAGGAAGCGCCCGAGGTCGAGGGCGAGCTCCCGCGCGGAGCTGTAGCGTTGCTCGGGCTCCTTCTCGAGGGCCTTGAGGCAGATCGTCTCCAGGTCCCGGTCCAGGTCGGGGCGCAGGGAGCGCGGCGGCGCAGGATCTCGCGTCAAGACGAGGGTCAGGGTGTTCACGACCGTGTCGCCGACGAAGGGCGGGCGGCCGGTGATCATGGCGTAGAGGGTTCCCCCCAGGGAGTAGACGTCGGCCCGACGATCCACCTGGTCCAGGCGGCCGTCGGCCTGCTCCGGCGGCATGTATCCGGGCGTGCCCAGCATTTGCCCGCTCTTGGTGACCCCCTCGTCCTTGCGGTCGACGTCCTTGGCCAGGCCGAAGTCGGTGATCAGCGGCTCGCCGGCCTCGTCGATCAGCACGTTCTCGGGCTTCATGTCGCGGTGGAGGATCGCCTGGGAGTGGGCGTAGAACAGCGCTTCGGCGAGGCGCTCGGCGAGGCGCGCCGCCTCGCGGGGCGGGAGCGGGCCGTCGCGATCGATCCGGCGTTGGAGCGACTCCCCTGCGACGAACGCCATGGCGAAGTAGGGCTGGCCTTGGTGTTCGCCCACGTCGTGGATCCCGACGATGTTCGGGTGCTCGAGGCGCGCGGCGGCGCGGGCTTCGATCTGGAAGCGCTCGCGCTCTTGCTCCGTGGCGCTGGTCCCCGAGCGCATGACCTTGAGGGCGACCTCCCGCCCGAGTCGGGCGTCTTTGGCGACGTAGACCACGCCCATGCCGCCCCGGGCGAGCTCGCGCACGACGGCGTAGCGCCCGATCTGCTGGGGAGCGGCGAGCGGCGCGGCGTGCGGCGAGTCGTCGAAGGCCGGGGGCCCCGCGACCAGGGTCTCGGCCACCGCGTGAACGTCCGGCGGCGGGGGCACGACGGGGCCCAGGAGGGCGCTCGGCGGCGGGGTCACGACCGTCTCCGCCGGGGCGAGGTCCGGCTGAGGGGCCTCCGGCTCCAAGGGCGAATCGGGTTCGTTGCCGGGCGGGTTCACGCGCTGCTCCCTGCGCCGCGTCTGCGAGTCAACGATTCTCCCATGCCTGCCAGGTGGTGCTCCATGCGAGCTGCCTCGACGAGCACGAAGGCCGCTGCACCCTGGGCTGCAGGAACGACCCGAGCAGCCCGCCCTACTCGCCTGAGGGCGCCCGCGGGCCGAGGATCAGGCGCCCCCGGGGGAGGTCGAAGGTCGCGGTGTAGCGGCTGAGGTAGTCGTCGCCGATCAACCCGTCGTAAATGATCTCCTGGAACAGCGCGGTGAAGTCGCGCTGCTCGAGCTGGGGGGCCGCCGCGGGCGCGATCGGGCCGGCGACGGTGGCGAAGCGGCGGGTGTAGTCGAAGCCGGTCTCGTCGCGCTTCTCGACGCGCTTCACGCCTTCGCCCTCGGGGTCGACGCCGAGGCGCTCCATGAAGCTCGCGTCGAGGGCGATCGCGCGGCCGCCGAGGTCGAGCTCGACCCGGGCCGGGGGACCGCCGGGGACGAGGAGCTCGAAGAACACGGTCAGCGTCGGCCCGTCGCGGTGGACCTCGAGGGGGACCACCGACCCCGCGGCCACCCGCGCCGCGAGGCTGGCCTCGTCCTCGACGATCAGCGCGCCGCGGGCGTAGTCGAGGGTGAACGCGACCTCGGCCAGGGCGTGCAGGCTGAGGAAGCCCTCGACGCCAGCGAACTCCGGGGTTCGGGGGAGGAAGCCGTCCATGTCCCACACGCCGACCTGCACGTCGTCTTGCCGCAGCCCGGCCACCGAGAGCCAGGGGACCCGGGCCAGGGGCACGGTGACCTCCTGCCCCGACATGCGCTTGCCGGTGTAGCTCGTCTCGGGCGCGATCCCCCAGCGCGCGAGCAGGTCGTCGTCGACGAGGGTGATCCCGATCCCGGTGTCGAACACGAAGGTCGTGGCGTGGCCGTTGACCACCACGGGGACCTTCAGCAGGTGCTCGGCGCCGGAGTCGCCCCCGGCGTGGCTCAAGGGGATCGTGGACACGGCGGACTCCTCCCGGGTCGCGGGCGACCCGCAGCCCACGAGCAGCAGGGCGAGCGTGAGCGTCCAGCGCGGCATGGGGCCTCCGAGGTCGCGGATTCTATCCGGGCGCGAGTCGAGGGGGGCGCGTCAGTCGTCGGCGAGCGCGCAGGTGCCGTCGGCGGCGAGGGTGTAGGCGCCGCCCAGCTCGGCCAGGGGCACCCGCAGCTCGCTCATGGGGCAGGTCCCGGCGCGCTTCCAGCGGACCTGCAGCGCGTCGCCGTCGAGCTTGGCCTCGACGACCTCGACCCCCTCCGCGGCGCGCAGGCGCAGGGCGCGCTCGCGCTCGGCGTCCTGGACGTAGACGGTCACCTCCCGGGCGGGAGCGAGGGTCGTCTGCACGCGCGCGATCTGGGGGACCGAGCTGGCGCAGCCGGCGAGGAGCAAGGTCAGGGACAGGGCCAGGCGTTTCATGCCTGCAGCCTATCCGCAGCCGCAGCGCCGGCGAGGGGGAGGGTCGGGCTGCGATCCTCGTTGCGCCGGGGCTCCGGGTCCCGGCTGGGCCGACGGCCCCCAGCGCGAGCAGCGCGCGAGCCGGCCTACCCCACGGAGAGCGAGCCGTGTCGGCTAGACTCCGGTGGGAGGAGCCATGGAATCACGCCAGCTGCAGGAGCGCGTCGACGCCGCGTTCACGGAGCACTTCGGGCGCACCCCGCTGCGCGAGCGCCTCGACGACCTGCTC